>JAGWIL010000279.1 GCA_028866335.1 Rhodospirillales bacterium | reverse complement strand
TAAGGATGGCGATCGACTTACCCGGCGGTAGTGTCGCCAACCTCGTCCGGCTTTTGAATGTTGAAGAGCTGGACGTGGATTTATATCGCGGGGCGGTGACCACCGAACCCTGGAAGCGCACGTTCGGCGGGCAGGTGGCGGCGCAGGCGTTGGCGGCAGCTTCCCGCACCGTGGCACCTGAACGCGCCCCGCATTCCCTGCACGCGTATTTTATGCGCGGGGGCGATGCGCGGCTGCCGATTATCTATCAGGTGTTCCGTGACCGTGATGGCGGCAGTTTTTCCTCGCGCCGGGTGGTGGCGTTGCAAGGCGGCAAACCGATTTTGAATTTCGCCGCGTCTTTTCATATCCGCGAGGATGGATACGCGCACCAGTTGCCCATGCCGGAAGTGCCGCCGCCGGAGGGTTTGCCGGACGAGGCGGAGTTGGTTTTGAACAATGAAACCGGCACGCCGCCGCCGCCCGGCCTGCGCGGCGCGCTGGAATTTCGGCCCGTGGCGCCAGGGTTGCGCTATGAAAACCGTGCCCGCCCGCCATGCCAGCATTACTGGTTCCGCGTGAAAGGCGAACTGCCAGACGATGCCTTGCTGCACCGGCTGATTATTACCTACGCTTCCGATGCGATTCTGCTTTCCACCGCCGTGCTGGCGCACCCGGTGGCGTGGACGACAGACCCCGGCCATGTCGCCAGCCTCGATCATTCCGTTTGGCTGCATGACGATGCCAGGGTGGATGACTGGCTGCTCTACAGCATGGACAGCCCTTGGTCTGGCCATGCGCGGGGTCTGAATCGTGGGCTGATTTACACGCGCAGCGGGGTGCTGGTGGCAAGCACGGCGCAGGAAGGATTGCTGCGGCAGGTTTGAAAAGGGCAGAGCGATGTTGACGCGATCTAAAAGCGCTCTGTCTCGCCGCGTTGTTCCGCTGTGGCGATGGCGAGCGACATAGCCAAGGTGATGCTGGCGGAGAGGGTGCGGAAGGCGCCAAGTTCTGCCTCCGCCACTTCCAGCCAGGCCTCGGCGATGGTGGCAAGGGGCGAGAAGGCGGAATCCGTGATGGCGATAACAGGCACGCCGCGGGAAGCGGCCTCTGTCGCGATCTGCACGGTGATGGGCGCGTAGGGGGTGAAGCTGATGGCCAGCAGCACGTCTTGCGGCCCGGCGCTGCGGGCCTGCAAATCTACCATGCCACCGGTATTGTCCAGCAGCATATGCGGCACCTCAAGGTTGCCAAACATGTAGGAAAGATAAGCGGCAACAGGAAATGTCCGGCGTTGGCCGAGCAGATAGACCATGCGTGCGCCGGCCAGTGCCTCCACCGCGCGCGCAAAAGCTGCTGGAGCGATGCTACCCGAAAGCCTGTGGAGCGATTGCACCGAGGTTTCAACCAGACGAGAGAGCACGACAGCCGTGGTGGCGCCTTCATCCTTCACCTTGGAAAGCCGCTCGTGATAATCTGGCCAGCGTTCCCGCAAGCGGGCGCGCAGCACCTGCTGAAGATCTGAAAAACCGGAATAACCGAGCGCCTGGGCAAAGCGCACCAAAGCCGAGGGTTGCACCCCGGCGGCGGCGGCAAGCTCCGCGACGGTGCCGAGCGCCATCTCGTCCGGTTGCGCCAGCGCGAACCGCGCCACCTGGGCGAGGCGCTTGGGCAGGCTGCCCTGGCGCTCCAGCAGCGCATGACGCAGGGCCGCGAAACTGGAAGGTGCTTGGGGGATATCTGCGGACGGCATGGTTAAACGATAGCGTAACCAGAACCGCTAAGATAGAACAAAACTTCTAATTTTGGAATTTTGGCTAGAAAATCGACGCATATCAGAATATAAATTCTGTTGTTGCTTTTAAAATAGAATTGTTGTTTCATGTTGGCGTTTGGCACCCAGTTTTGGGCCTTGCCCACCATTTCCGCCTGCTTACGCCTTGTGAAGATTGGAGATTTATATGCAAAGCCTTGGTCATTACATCAATGGCAAGATGGTGCCGGGTGCTGGTTCGCGCAGCCTGCCGGTGTTCAACCCCGCCACTGGCAAGCAGAGCAAACAACTGGCGGTGGCAACGCCGGATGAGGTGAACGCGGCGATTGAGGCTGCCGCCGCGGCTTTCCCGGCTTGGGCCGCCACCCCGCCGCTGCGCCGCGCGCGCGTGATGTTCAAGTTCAAGGATTTGATGGAACAGCACACGGATGAGCTGGCGGAGATGATCTCCTCCGAGCATGGCAAAGTGTTCTCCGACGCGAAAGGCGAGGTTGCGCGTGGCATTGAGGTGATTGAATTCGCCTGCGGTATTCCTGAGCTGCTGAAGGGCGAGTTCACCGAGAATGTCGGCACCAATATCGACAGCTACAGCGTGCGGCAGTCTCTGGGTGTGTGCGCTGGCATTACGCCGTTCAACTTCCCGGCAATGGTGCCGCTTTGGATGTTCCCCGTGGCGCTCGCCTGCGGCAATAGTTTCATTCTGAAAATTTCAGAGAAAGTGCCTTCCGCCGCCTTGCGCATGGCCGAGTTGCTGAAGCAATCCGGGTTGCCGGATGGTGTGTTCAACGTGGTGAATGGCGACAAGGACGTGGTTGAGCAGCTCCTCAACGATAAACGTATTGCCGCGATAAGCTTTGTCGGCTCCACGCCGATTGCGGAATATGTGTACACCACAGGCACCAAGGCCGGTAAGCGCGTGCAGGCGCTGGGCGGGGCGAAGAACCATCTGGTGGTGATGCCGGATGCGAATTTGGACCAGGCGGTGGATGCGCTGATGGGCGCTGCCTATGGTTCCGCCGGAGAACGCTGCATGGCGGTTTCAGTGGCCGTGCCTGTGGGGCCGATTGCCGAGCCGCTGGTGGAGCGCATTAAAGAACGCGCGCGTGCGCTGAAGATCGGG
>JAGWIL010000278.1 GCA_028866335.1 Rhodospirillales bacterium | reverse complement strand
TCGCCTTCGCCGCATTCGCCGCCTGCTGGTCCGCCACCCGCGCCGCCGCCTGGTCGGTCCTCACCGCCGCCTGCGCCACACCAGCCCGCGCACCGCGTACCTCGTCGCTCGCCTCGCCAATCTCCCTGGCGATGCCAACCCCGCCACGCACTGCATCCGGCAGCACCAGCAACGGCGCGATTAATTGCGTACGCCGCACAAAAGGCGAGTCATCCCATTTTACGGCCGCCGCCTCATCGTCTTTGATCGCCAGATAGTAGACATCCCCGCCATCGGCCGCCAAAAGCGCCCCCGAGGCGACTACCGCCGTACCCGCACCAACCAGCGCGGCGAAACTCGCAACGCCCGCCACTTCCGGGAAAAGCACCACGGCTCCCACAATCCCCGCCACAACCCCCACAGCATCCAGCACGGTCGCGGCAACGGCGGCGGTTTTGGGGTGCGCCGCCAGCTCCTTCTCCGCCCAGCGCCAGGCTTCCCGCAACCCCATCAGCGCATACACACCACCCTCGGCATCCATCTGCTCAGGCGTGGGGTTATTGCCGAAACTCTGCTGCATCATCTGTTGCGTCTGGTCGAGTGATCTACTGGCCGCGTGAATCCCAGCGCCTATTTTCTCGTAAACACCCCGCACCGCGTCCTCAACGCTCTGCCACACCGTTCCCGGCGGCAGCTTCGGCTGGCTTGGCACCACGCTGCCATGCCATTGCACAAGCAGCGAGGGCCCGAGTTGGTCTTCCCTGTCCAGCAAAGGCGGCCGCAGCATGGCCGAGCCACCAGGTTCAGCCCAGATAATGCCAAGCCCCTGCGCCATACCCGGCGAAAACCCATCATTGATGAAACGCTGGATACAGATCGCCGCATGGTCCGCATTGCCATAAGGGCCATAGCCAAGAAGCGGCGTAGGCGTGGTCTGGCGGGGTTGGGCACTCATGCGGGCGGCGTCCCTGCTTCCTGCTCGTTACGTGACGCGCCCAACATGTGCGCAATGGCCAGTATTGGCAAGCATCACCGTCGTGCCACCGCGCATGGCGGATGAACGCCAAGGAGGAAATTTCTCCGCCCCTGTACGTGGGCACACGAACGAAATGATCGCTCTGCGCCCCATTATCGTCATAGCCGGCTCCAAACCCCGATCCTGATAGCGGACCATCCGGGCGGTTGCGCTAAGTCCAGGCCGGGGACGAAGTTGCCGTTTTGGGGCATTCCCTTGAAAGGCAGTTATCTGCTAACGCCGGCTACAGGAAGCGTGCCGATCGTGCTTCCGGAAATGGGCAAGAGGGCTGATTTCCGCTTGGCAGCGATGGCGTGAAAGATAAACAAAGCTGCTCTTGACGTGACCTGACTAGACGTTAATCTTTCGTTGTTACGAAGTTACGAAACGGACAAGTGAGATTTGCCGGGATTATGCTTGTAAGCATCTCTCAGCATGGAGCAACAGATTTGAACACTGCGCGCCCATCCACCCGCCCTCACTGAGTAACAACTGAAGGATCGCGCGATGGAGGACATGCAACGCTTAAATTCTGCTCGTCGCCTCATAAGCGAGAAGAAATTTGCAGAAGGTGTTCGCGCATGCCAACAGTTAACTGACCTTGGGTCAGCCGAAGCGCCTGATTATTTAGGAATATTATACCTTAACGGAAGCGGAGTTCCCAAGAACGTAGCTAAAGCCACAGAGTATTTTTTACTTTCACATAACCGCGGCTACCAGATGGGAACTTATCACTTGGCTGGCCAATATCAATTAGCCTCGAAGACTCATCAAGCGCTTCACCTGTTTAAATTAGTGGCAGACACTAATCCGTCAGCAGCATATTGGGCCTTTCGGTGTCTGGAGCAGTTGGAGAAAAGTCAAAAGGGATGGCAAGACGAGGCCGAACAGTATCTGAGGCAGGCCGTGAGCTTAGGTCACATAGAAGCTCGTAGAACGTCGGCGATTAGAGCCATAATAGGCTACTACGGCGTCAGCGGTATTCCTGGGGGCATATTAAAATTCTTGGGAATTGCGAAAGCTATCAAGCAATGCATCGAAAAAAGAGAACGATTAAAATACATTGATTCGCTGCATCGACGTGGAGTTAGGCAGTTTGATGAAATGATCCGTCGCAACCATTAATTGGCTAGTGTGTAACCTCAGAAGACAGAGCCGTTCGACGCTGAATAGAGATCATGCGGATTGCTGTCGGTCTGTAATTGGGCCGTTTCATTCCAACAAATCTCGGTGTAAATCAAAAGTTTCCACGCGGCCTGCAGGATTTATGCGACAACGTAGCCGGTAGTTGGAGAAGCGCTTTAATGGCAGCTTATCTTATCTCCCGCTCAAGATCGAACAGTCGGTTTTCGGCCCTTATACCCGCAACCATTTTCGCTCGCAGGCAACCTTATCCCCCCGCCACCAACCCATGCAGCTTGTGGTTCAGCCCCGCCAGTGCCACCTGCGCTTGCCTGTAAATCTCGAACAGCTTTTCGTAAAAATCGCTGGCCTCGGCTTGCGGTTTCGTTACATCCAGCAGCCGCACGCAGCGCGCAACCGCATCTTCCGGGCTGCCAAACACCCCCGCCCCTATTCCCGCCACCAGGGCGGCACCAAACGACGCGTCGCCCGCTTCCGTGCGCTCAATCACCAGCCCCGTCACATCGGCGATAATCTGCCGCCAGGTGGCACTTTTCGCCCCCCCGCCCATCAGCCTTATGGTGGAAAATTCCAGCCCCAGCGCCCGCGCCGCGCCCAGTAAATCTTTTATCGAAAACGCAATCCCCTCATAAACCGCTCTGGCGAAATGCATCTTGCCATGGGCCATGGTCATGCCGATAAAATCCGCGCGCAGCAGCGGGTCCCAATAAGGTGCCCGCTCGCCTTGCAAATAAGGGTGAAACAGCAAACCCTC
>JAGWIL010000277.1 GCA_028866335.1 Rhodospirillales bacterium | reverse complement strand
TTCTCGGCCCTGGTGAATGGCGCACGTGCCATACCGGAGGCACGGAAAGGCCGCTCGCGCTTGCCACTAATCGGCATGGCCCAGGCAGGCGCTGAAGGTTTTTTTGATGATGGCGGCTACCCCGCAGGCGCTGGCTGGGATGAAGTTGAGCTGCCCAGCGTGGCGGACGCAAACGCTTATGCGCTCAGCATCAATGGCAATTCAATGGAACCTGTCTACCGCCAGGGCGATACGATCATCGTCTCCCCTGCCGCCCCCGTCCGCCAGGGAGACCGCGTGGTCTCCCGCAGCAAGGATGGCGCGGTGATGGCAAAACTGCTGCTCCGCCGCACCGCCGGGCGCATAGAGCTCGGTAGCCTTAACCCGGAATTTCCGGATTTACGGTTTCAGGCGCGCGATATTCTGTGGATGCACCGCATAATCTGGGCTAGCCAGTAAAAGCTCTAGTCATCATCGCCCCAGTCGCCCCACCAGCCACCAACAACAACCGGAGGTGCCACCACGGCCACCGCAGGGGCGCCGCCGCGGCCGTAGCCATAGCCGGATGGATAATAAACACAGCCTGCAAGCGCAGAAGCGGCCAAAAGCAGCACAGCGCCTCGGCGCAATCTCGCAAATCGTTTAAGCCCGGTTGAATGTCTCATCTTCGCATCCTTCGCCAATCATGGCGGCAACAATAGCCAATCTCATTCATTCAAAGATTTTGCGGCATCATTGCGGCGGGAAATATTAAAACGCCGCAACACCAGCTTGCCCGCCCGGCGGTTTCTGCGAGACTGCGGCATGGATGCCGCCGCCCATCATCTCACGCAAGCCGACCCGCTTCTGGGTGCCTTCATCGCGCGCACCGGGCCGTTGCCGCCCCGCAAACGCGAATATGCCGAGCTCTACCCCGCTCTGCTTTCCGCCATCGCCCACCAGCAGCTTCACGCCAACGCGGCGCTGGCCATTTTTGGCCGGCTGAAACGCGCCTGCGGCGAGGCGTTTCCAACGCCCACCTCGCTTCTGGCCCTGCCGGATGATACATTGCGCGCCTGCGGCTTCTCCGCCTCCAAAATGGCGGCCATCCGCGATGTGGCGGCAAAAGCGGCGGATGGCACCATCCCCGCCCGCGCCCGCGCCCTGCGCCTTTCCGATGACGCGCTCATCGAACGCCTCACCAGCATACGCGGCGTCGGCCGCTGGACCGTGGAGATGCTGTTAATTTTCACGTTGAACCGGGCCGACATATTTCCGGTGGACGATTTTGGCGTGCGCGAAGGCTACCGCCTGCTGCATGGGCTGGAAGCCCAGCCAAAACCAAAGGCCTTTGCTGAAATCGGCAAGGTTTACGCACCCTACCGCACGCTCGCCACGCTTTATCTCTGGCGCGCGGCGGATGAAATGAAAAAGCCAAACGCGAAGCTTAGCAAGGCATAAAAAAGGCCGGTGTTTCCACCAGCCCTTTTCAAAATCACGGCAGATGTTTGGCGATGTATGGCGGCAGCCAGAAGCTCGCAACATGCACGCGTGGGCTCCAATACTCGCTCTTGCCCGCAATGCCGCCCGCCGCTTCGGCGCGCTTGGCAATCTCTTCAACGCTTACTTCAGTCTGCGCCGGGTTTTTGCCGGCCCAGCCCAGAGTCATGTAGCCGCCGACATAGGTCGGCACCGCGGCGATATACGCCGAAACAAACGGGAAGAACTTCTTGCGCCGCACGGAGGTTTCATAAAGCTCATCCGCCTGCATGAAAGGCACGCCGCACTGGTTCACGATCAACCCGTCATCGCGCAAAATCCGCGCGGCGTTTTCGTAAAACTCGTCGGTGAACAGAACCTCACCCACGCCAATCGGGTCGGTGGAATCCACGATGATCACGTCAAAGGAACCTGTCGGTGCCTTCTTCACGAAATCGATGCCATCGCCCACAATCACTTCGGCGCGCGGGTTGGTCCAGGCATCGCCACCAATGCCCGGCAGGAACTCCTTGGAGAGGCGGATCACCTCGCCATCAATCTCGGCCATCACCGCGCGCTCAACGCCCTTGTGCATCAAAACATGTTTGAGTACGCCGCCATCACCAGCGCCGATAATCAGCACATCCTTGGCATTGCCATGCGCCAGCAACGGCACATGGGTGAGCATTTCCTGATACACGAACTCGTCGCGCTCGGTAATCTGGATCACACCATCCAGCGTTAACACCCGGCCATGGCTGGTGGTTTCAAAAACCCCAATGTCCTGAAAATCGCTTTTCACCCGCGCCAACTCGCGCGATGTTTTAAAACGCTGACCCCAATCTGGGTAGAGCGTCTCGTTCAACCAGGTCTCAGCCATGGGCAACTCCTGTCGCAAGCAAGCATGAACAGGAGGTTTTGCCTCCTGAACTCGCTTCAATGGTCATGAAAAAACGTGGCGGTGAGCGCTTACGCGATCAATCCGCGCTTCTGCTCGTTCACCTGAATATGGGTCGGCGTGAACGCCGTCTTCAGGAACGGGATCAGCTTATACGGATCGCAGCAGCCGCACATGAACACATCAAGTGCGGCAAAACCGCGCTCCGGCCAGCTATGGATGGAGATATGGCTTTCCGCCAGAACCACCACGCCGGAAACGCCGCCATTCGGCTCGAAATGGTGGAAATGGTGGTGCAGAATTGTTGCACCAGCAGCACGCGCGCCATCGCACAGCGTCTGGTCGATCAGCTCTGGGCTGTCGAGGTTGGAAGCGCCCCAAAGGTCTATGATGAGGTGCATCCCGGCATATTTCATGCCGTCTTTCTCAACATAATAGTCCTTCTGCGGCTCATCAGAGAGCGGAGAAATCGTCTGGTTTTCGCTCGGAGTCTCCGAGACCATCCCCAGTCGGGCAAGTGCGTTCATTGCGAACCCCCAAACTAGTAGACAGCCTGTAGAACGCA
>JAGWIL010000276.1 GCA_028866335.1 Rhodospirillales bacterium | reverse complement strand
CGGTGGCAAGGCGGAAGGCCGTTGGCACGCCGTACTGGAAGGGCGGTGCATAATCCAGCTCCTCCATCTGCTTGGCCACGGCCTCGCGGATTTCCCGGCGGCCATGCCCTAATGGAATGCAGTAAAGCCCGGATGAGCCATCCAGTAACTTTTCACCCTGAGTATTATAATAATAAACACCCTCGGCCCGCGCGATAAGGCGCGGCTGCTCCTGAAACTGCCGATTAGCCGTGAATGGCATCCAGTGGTGGAAAAGTGGATCGTTACTTGGACGGACCGCGGCGCTCATTGGCTGACACTCCAGATTATCTGAACGCAGTTTACAATTTTAAACAGTCTTGGAAAGCGTTTTCTCTCGGCAGAATGGATAACAGGCATGAAGCCGCTGCGCAGCCGCCATGCGCGGGGCTGCCGGACAGGCCATATTGAGCTAAATGCCACTTATTCACATTCCCAGGATGAAGCCACATGATCCACGAGTTTGCCTATAAAATTCTGACCCAACCCCAGTTCCTTAGCTTGTGCGCCGGAGACTTTAAGGGCGCGCCGGTGGACATAGCAGACGGCTACATCCACCTTTCCACTGCCGAACAGTTGGACGATACCCTAATCAAGCACTTCAAAGGGCAGGATAAATTGGTAATCGCCGCCATTCCCCTGGCGCCATTGGGCGACACCCTGAAATGGGAAGCCTCGCGCGGGGGCGATTTATTTCCCCATCTATACGGCCATCTCACCATAGATATGCTCAGCGCCCATACGGCGCTTCGGCGTGACGGTAACGGACGAGCGGTGCTGCCCGGCTGATCCTAGCCTGGTTGTGGCCCTGGAACCGCTGAAATGATGACCTGTGCGTAGGCGTAGGGGTATTCGTCGGTCAGTGAGACAAAGACGCGCGCTTCAAACCCTGCTGGCGTCAGTTCCCGCAACCTTGCCAACGCCCCGCCAGAAAGTTCCATTGTCGGCTGGCCGCTGGCCAGGTTCACCACACTCAAATCCGACATGAACACGCCGCGCGAAAATCCGGTTCCCAAAGCTTTGGCGCAGGCTTCTTTGGCAGCAAAGCGTTTTGCATAGCTCGACGCCCGAAAATGCTGCCGCCTCTCGCTGCGCTTGCGCTCAGTTTCAGAAAACACCCTCGTGGTGAAACGCTCGCCATGCTTCTCGAGCACTTTCTCCACGCGCCTGATGTCGCAGAGGTCGGTCCCTAAGCCGATGATGATACCCGCGGTCAATTTCGTGCCCGCTCCACCTGGGCGATGCCGCTTGCGGCACGCAGGCCAGCGATCACCTGGTTCAAATGCCGCGTGTCATGCACCTCGATATCCACTAGTGCTTCAAAAAAATCTTGCTGCCGGTGAACAATCTTTAAGTTGGAGATCGCCCCCTCCTGTTTGGCAACTGCATTGGCTAAAGCCGCCAGCGCGCCCGGTGCGTTGCTGGCGATTACACTCACCCGGCCAGTAAATGTCTGCGTCTTAGCATTGGGTCGCGCTTCCTCATTCCAATCCACATCGATAAAACGCTCAGGCGTCGCCGCATATTGGTCAAGTTGTGCGCAGTCCTTCGCGTGGATGGTAATCGGCTTGCCGGTGGTAACAATGCCAACGATTTTATCTCCAGGTAATGGATGGCAACACCCGGCGTAATGCACATCCATGCCCGCAACCAACCCGGTGATGGGGCTTCCCGCATCGGCGCGTGGCGTATTGCGCGGTGAGCGCGCCGAAAGCGCGCCGCCCATGAAGGCTGGCAGCATACGGGGTGCCCGCGCCTCCTTCAGCTCTGGGTAGGCTGTGTTCACTACATCCTTTGGCCCAACCACACCGGTCGCGACTGCTACATAAAGATCATCGACGCTCGGTTGTTTGAACTGCTTCGCAACCGGCTCAAGGATTTTTTCGGAGCCGTCCACGCCATCTTGCCGGAAGGCCTTCATCAGCATGGATTTTCCAGCATCGCGGTGTTGATCGCGCATCTGCTGCGCCAGGAACCGGCGAATGCGCGCACGCGCCTTGCCTGTAACCACAAACCGCTCCCAAGCGGGGCTCGGCGTGCCACCGCGGGCGGTTAAAATCTCCACCTGGTCGCCGTTCTGTAACTCATAACGCAGCGGCATCAGCTTGCCGTTGATGCGCGCGCCCACACAGGTATCGCCAATCTGGCTATGCACCGCATAGGCGAAATCAACCGAGGTGGCACCACGCGGCAACTGAATAAGCTGCCCCTTGGGCGAAAAGCAGAACACCTGGTCCTGGTAGAGTTCCAGCTTGGTATTCTCAAGAAACTCATCGGGTGCAGCGGAATTATCAAGAATTTCCAGCAGGTCCTTCACCCAGCCGAACTGCTTTACATCGCCCGGCGAGGCATCGTCCTGCTTATAAAGCCAATGGGCTGCCACGCCGGCTTCCGCCACCGCCTGCATTTCCGGCGTGCGTATCTGGATCTCGATTTTCTGGTTGCGCGGCTGGCGCAGCGTAACACCCGAATGGAGCGACTGATATCCGTTGCTCTTGGGCGTTGAAATATAGTCTTTGAACCGGCCCGCGATTACCGGAAATGCCGCATGGATGGCACCCAGCGCCACATAACATTCGGCACGGGAGGGAACGATGACACGGAATGCCATAATGTCTGAAAGCTGCTCGAACGCGACATTCCGCCGCTTCATCTTCTGCCAAATAGAGTAAGGCGATTTTTCACGGCCAGATATTTCCGCCGCGCTCACCCCGGCATCCGTGCAAACCCGGCTCAATTCACGGCGCACTTCCTCAATAACATCAGCGCCCTGCCCGCGCAGAAAGTTCAGGCGCGTCTGGATCGTGTCGTAGGCCTCAGGCTCAATTTCGGCGAAGGCGCGGTTCTGCAACTCCGTCTTCACCGCCTCCATACCGATCCGCTCGGC
>JAGWIL010000275.1 GCA_028866335.1 Rhodospirillales bacterium | reverse complement strand
GGATGTGCCGCCCAGCCGGTTTTGCAGCCAGGAAATAACTTGTTGCTCGGGCAAGGTGGCGGCGCTTGTTTGTGCTTGCCAGCCCTTAAAACCACCCGCTTCGCGCAGCTCCGCCACGGTGCCTTGGGTGCCGAGAAACGGGGCGAGCAAAATGAGGCCCTCTATATCGTCTCCGTATTCTGCGGCGCAGGAAAGCGCGCCCATGCCGCCAAGCGAGATGCCAAGCAGCCAGATGCGTTTGTAACCGTCGGC
Organism: Rhodospirillales bacterium; assembly: GCA_028866335.1. The sequence continues at coordinate 2,668 of JAGWIL010000275.1, read as the reverse complement.
GCGCGCGGGGGCGAGCACGGTTTGTTCAAGAACCTGCGCCACCGCGCCATCCAGATACAATGCCTGGTCTGGCTTTACGGCAATAACATCCACGGCTTGCGGTGCCGTGTGCGCTATTGCCACCAGACCTTTTGTGGCGAAATCCTCAGCCTCTATGCCCACGCCAGGCAGCATCACCAGCAGCACCCTGTCTTGCCCGGCACGCGGGCAGGGGTAATGCAGCAAGGCTTCCAGCCAGCTCATAGGCTATCCTCAGCCGGGCTTGCGAAAGCCGCGCCATAAAGCAGGCACAGAAAAGTGCCCAACGCCACAGTCTCGCCGATATCGTGCAACACGGGAATCGCGGAGAGCGACAGCACACCGTAAGCTGCCACGGTACAGAGATTGGCGAGCATGATGGAGGCCAGAGCACGCTCCCGCGCCTGTTGGTCCTCACCCGCTCTGGTGAAAAACAGGCAGTAATTAGAGCCGACAGCGATAATCAGCAGAAACCCCGCCACCATGAAGATTGAAAGCTTGCCGCCCCCCAAAATCAGCGCCGCCGCGCAAACCATAACGGCGGCCAGAAGCGGGAGCGCCACCCGCGCCACCTGCCGCCAGGAGCGCAAGAACAGCGCCAGGATGCACAAAATGGCGAGGCTGCCAAACAGGGCCAGGGCGGTGGCTTCATGCTCAAAAATGCCCAACAGCAGAATGGATTGGCGGTTCAGGTCCACGAGTTTTACCCCACTGGGCAGCGCGGCTTGCAGCGCTGCGAGGCCGTTCACCGTACCGAGTGGTGCCAGCACAATCCATCCGGTTTTGGTTTGGGCCAGCATGGCTTGCAGCTTTAGCGCCAGAGGTGCGGGCAGGCTGGCGGCGGTGAGCAAGGGTGCCACCCGTGCGGCCGAAACATCTTTAAAGAAAGGCGCGAAGGCGTTCGCCTGATAAGGCAGGCCAGACAAAGCCGCCGCAAACCGCGTGTGCAAAGTGGCATCATCCGGCAGGGCCGCGCGGCGGGCCAGCTGAACGGCTGTGCTGGGCAGAATCTGGCTGGGCAGGCTGTAGCCGCCAATCTCATCCTTGGCGGCCAGGCCAGAGAGAATAGGCTCCAGTAATTCGCTAATTTCAAGCGCCTGTTCCTCGCTGCCCGCGCGCCAGGCCAAGAAAAACTGGGGGTTGGTGATGCCCAGCTCGCCGCGCAATGTTTTATCCAGCGCCTGGGTTGCGGGTGGCAGCGGGCTTAAGGAAAGCAAATCCGTCTGCCAGAACCCACCGCGATGCAGGGCCAGGGAGAGCAGCGCCAACACGGCCAATCCGCCCAGCCCCAACCGCGCCGCGCCCTGGCGGCGGCGTATCCCGCGCAACGGTGCGCCGATGGCGAGTGCCCCAGGGGCAAAAAATCCATCAGGCACCAGCGCGGGCAGCACAAAGCGCGTCACCAAAGCCGCGGCAACCAGTCCGGCGATGGAAAACAACCCGAGCTGCGCGAAGCCGGTGAAGCTGGAGCCCAGCATGGCCGCGAACCCGGCGATGGAGGTGAGAGCCCCCAGCCGCAAAATGGGCCAGATGCGCGCCATCGCCGCCCTGGCGCCGCCCTCATGCTGGGTCTGGGTGAGGAGATAGACTGAATAATCCAGTGCCTCGCCAATCAGCGTGATGCCGAACCCCAGCGTGATGGCATGGACGAACCCGAAAACCAGCGAGACGGCGGCGATACCCGCCAGCGCGCCGCTGATAACCGGCAGCAACCCTAACCCCAGCGCCACAACCGAGCGATAGGCCAGCAGCAGAAACAAAACCGCCCCGGCGCTGGCAAGCAAAGAAAGGCGCGTGACATCGCGCTTGGTCACATCCCGCGTTTGCACCGCGAACACGCCAGGGCCTGTCATCCGCAACCGGGCGGTTGCCGCACCCGGTATAGCGGCCCGCGCGGCGGTAAAATCCTGCATCAGAAGCGCCTGGGCGCGCTGCTGGGCATCCAGGTCAAACCCCGGTGCCTTGGTGCGCAACAGCAGCAATGTGGCCTGGCCGTTAGGGGATACCCAGGCGCCATTTTCCGTTCGGGGGCCGTTGGCATCGTTGCCTAGGCTCTGGGCAAGGCCGAGGGCAGCACCTGTGGGGTCGGCGGGCAGGGTTTGCGCCGCAACCCCGCCAAGTTCGGACCCCAGCAACGCCAGCCCGTTTTCCAGTGCCTTATGCAGCCCGGCCACGGAGAATGCTTGCGGTGTGGTATTCGCGCTGAGCAGATAACGGTTTTTCCAGACGAAATTTTGCGTCTCGGCAAGGGCGCTGTCATCCCCGTTCAGCACGGCTTCGAAATCCGGCGATTGGCGCAGCAGGCTGGCGAGCCTCTTGTTCAATGCCTCCAGCGCCGGGGCCGGGGCGTGGTCAATAGCGACCAACAATAGCTTGGCGGCTCCAGCACCGCTCACCTGCGCCTCCAGTGCTGCCTGGCCGAGGCTATGCGCTTTGGGTAGGAAATCCCCCATATCCGTGCGGTAATGCGCCCGTGTGGTAAGAGCAGCACAGAGCAACAACCCCGCCAGCCATAACCAGAGAGGCCAGAGCTTACGGCGCATTCTGGATGGTTTCACGCACCTGCATTCTGGTTGTCCCACCCTTGGCGTCGGCGCTGTCGATTTCAGTGATTGTATCGCCGCTGCCGGTAATGCTCATCCAGGCCAGC
>JAGWIL010000274.1 GCA_028866335.1 Rhodospirillales bacterium | reverse complement strand
GCGGCTGAAGCATCCTGCGCCCAGAATGGTACTCAGCTTACCACCCTGCGGCGTGAGGTGCTGGCGCTGATCCTGAACGCAAAAAAACCTGTCACCGCTTATCAGCTTCTCGACCAACTCAAGCCGATCAGAAAATCCGCTGTGCCGCCGACGATCTACCGCACCCTTGAATTTCTGCTTGAAAACAAGCTCATCCATAAAATCGAGCAGTTAAATGCCTTCATACCCTGCGCTGAGGCCGACCATGACCACGCGGATGCGCAATTCCTGATTTGCAAAGGCTGCGCCAGCGTCACCGAGATTGAGGATCACGGCATTTCGGAAGCGTTGGCGAAAGCCGCCGCCAAACACGGCTTTGCACCAACCCGCGCAATGGTGGAAGTTGACGGGCTTTGCGCCGCCTGTGCGGCTAAACCGTCTTGAGCCGTGTTAAAAGGTAAATCAGCGCCGCGCCCAGGCCAGTGAAGAACCCCACTGGCCAGTCGCTCACATAAGCCAACGCCAACGCCGCCCACACCAGGCCCAGCGCCAGAACCATTGCCAATAACAGCCCGGCACCGGGCCGGCTGCAAAGCCGCGCCGCCGTTGCCCCTGGCCCCAGCATCAGGCTGAACACCAGCAGCGCGCCCACCACCGGCACGGCAAACCCCGCCGCCAGCGCCAGCAACGCCAGAAACAGCAGTTCAGCCACAAAAGGCCGCCCGCCTTGCACCTGCAGCAATTCCGGCGAAAGGGCTGAAAGGCTCAAGGGCCGCAGCCACAGCCACAGCAGCACCGGCACGCAAAGCCCGATAAGCCCGAGCATGGGCAGGTCATTCAGCCCCAGCGCGAACACCTGCCCGAACAACAACCCGTAAACCGCACCCGCATAATGGCCGGAAAGCGAGAGAAACAACGCCCCCAGCGCCAGAAGTGCCGCCAGCAGCATGGCGGTCGCGGCATCCCGCCGCGCCGCGCGCTGCACCAGCACCAGCACCCCGGCACCGCCCAGGGCAAACCCCGCCAGCCCGGCCCAAAGCGGAAACCCGAACAGCGATGCCGCCGCCGCACCGGGAAACGCCGCCATCGGCAAGGCATGTGCCGCGAACCCCGCCCGGCGCAGCACCACAATATACCCGGCCGCCCCCGCGGCCAGCGCCACCAGGCTGGCAGCAAGCCAGATTTCGGCAAAATAGCTCACGCCCACCGCCTCAACCCGGCGGCGGCATAAAACACCAGCAACAGCGCCACGATAAAAAAACTAACAGGCCAGGTGCGGCCTGGGGTCCAGCCATAAGAGGCATAGGCCAGGGCAATGCCTCCCCAACATGCCGCCAACCCCAGCGCCATGGATACCAGCACCCCAGCCAAAGGCCCGCGCGCCAGCCTCACCCCCGCCGCCGCCGGACCAATCAGCAAGGCTGTCGCCAGAATCGCTCCCACCGTCATCGCCGCCAGAGTTACTGCCAGCGCCAACAGCAACAGAAACACCAATCCCAGAAAGCGCGGCCGCACGCCTGCCACGCGCGCCAATTCTGCATCCAGCGAGGCCAGCAGCAAGGGTTTGGCAATGCAGGCCAGCACCAGCAAGCAAAAACCCGCCAGCACACAAGACCAGATTGCGACACCCGGCGGGGTTGAGAACATCGCACCGAACATCACCGCCTGCGCTGCCCCCGCCGCGCCATGGGCGGTGAAGCAGAAATGCAGCAACAAAGCCGTCAGCCCCAGCCCGGCACCCAGCAATATGCCCGCCGCCTCATCCCGCCCGGCAGCGCGCCCCGGCTGCAAAATCTCCAGCCCCGCCACCCCGGCCACGCCAAAAAACAGAAACCCCAGCAATGAAGACACACCAAACAGCAGGCCGCCAGCGCCACCGGCGCTGCTTACATCCGCCAGCGCATGGCCCGCAAAGGCCTGGCCCCGCAGCACGGTAAACACCCCCAGCGCACCACACAGCAAAGAAGCGGCACAGCTTAGCAGCAACGCCACCTGCACCGGCCCGTTTTGCAAAAAGCCCAGCATCAGGGAATCGCCGTTACATGCGCGTGCTCGCATTCAACACAGCCTGATTCAGCCCCATGGTCATGCACCTGGTTGCCCGCCACCACCAGCACCCGCCCATGCACGCGGATCACGTCGATATGATACCCGTACAGTGCTGAAAGCACCTCGGTGCGCACCACCTCCGGCACCTTCCCGCAAATCGCCTTGCCATCTGCCAAGTAAAGAATCCGGTCCATCACCGGCAGCAGCGGATTCATGTCATGCGCCGAGAGCAGCACCGTCACCTGCCGTTCCTGGCTCAGCCGTTTCAGCAGTGCGATAATCTCCGCCGCCGCCTTGATGTCCAGATTCGCCAAAGGCTCATCCAGCAGCAGCAAATCCGGGGAGCGGACCAGCGCATGGGCAATCAGCACACGCTGTTGCTGCCCGCCGGAAAGCCGGCCAATACGCTGCCCGGCGAAACCCTCCGCTTCCACCGCCCGCAGCGCCGCCTCCACTTTCTCGGCCCGCGCACGGGAGGGGAAAACCACACCAAAACGGTGCCCATCCAGCCCCAGCGCCACGAAATCCCGCGCCCGCACCGGCACATCCGGCTCGAACAGAATTTTCTGCGGCACATAACCAATCCGCCCGCTGGCGGTAATCCGCCCCGCCGATGGCAGCAGCCCCAAAATCGCACGCAGCAAGCTGGTTTTCCCCGCACCATTGGAACCAATCAGCCCGCAAAACGCCCCGCGCGGCAGGCTGAAACCAATATCCCGCAGCACCTCCCGCCCGCCTTGCGAAACGCTCAGTCCGGAAACTTCCAAGGCCGTGTCTGTCACTTTGCGCTCTCCGCCAGAGCCTGGTTCAAAGCGGTTGCCGTTTGCAGCATCCAATCCTGATAATGCGCGGCGCTCGCGGGCATCAGCTCATATACGGGTAAAACCTGCACATGGTGCTGC
>JAGWIL010000021.1 GCA_028866335.1 Rhodospirillales bacterium | reverse complement strand
TTGACATTCACATTACGATCATTAACTAGTTTATCTAGATGGTGAGGGTGGCCATGAATAGCCACTTGTTCTCTAACCTCAGGATCAGAATCATTCACTAGCTTGTCTAGATGTTTTATGTGACCATGTTCAGCTACTTCAGATCTAACCTGCCAATTAGAATCATTCACTAGCTTATCTAGATGTTGAGGGTAACCGATAGAGGCTAGAGCTTTTCTTTGGTTTAAATTTAAAGGTTTCATAGCTAACTTTGTACCAATCCATTAGTAGTTTTTTCTATGTTCTTGCTTGTTACAACTTGAGTAACTTTTGTATCTAAATTAGCAGATTCTAAATTCATCTCAACTTTGGTAATGGAGGGTTGTAACTCTAGCACACCTACATAAGCATACATTGTTAATCCTGCTTGCATGGCAAACAGATTACCCATTTCACTAAAATCTTCTTCGGGTATAGCCAAGTCCTCAGTTAGAACAACTTTGATAGGTAGGTTGTAGCTTTTTGTATTCAATGAAAATTGAATGTCTCTTTCCCTAAAGAGCCACCTTTGTGCAAAATCAGATACATCACTAAATGTTTGAGTGTATACAATAATCTGAGCTTCAATAGCAACTGGCCTTACATGTAAAATTATATTTGTTGGTTGACTTGTTTCAGAACCAACCTGACCCATATAAAAGCCATTGTACATAGCTTGATTGTTATAGCCTTCCTCACTGGGTTTTATCGCAGTAATAATTAAACCTAGAAAAGGCAACTCAGGTATTTTTTGTTGTCTAGCCATTTCTCTAAAGGCTTGTGATCCTGCTACATGAGAAACAGGCCAAGGAGATTTACCGTATCCGGCAGCTATTTGACCTATATTTGTCTTTAAGGAAGACACACAATTCTCAAATATCTTTATTTCTGATATTCTTGCTTGAGTAGGATCAAATATTCTGGTCATTTATTTCCCTTTATCTCTTTAAATTTATTCTTGACTATTCCTCTAACCCATCAATAAAGGTCATCAACTAGCTTATCTAGATGCTTAATGTTACCATGTCCAGCTACTTGTAATCTAACATACTCACTAGGATCATTAACTAGCTTATCAAGATGTTGAGGGTGACCGATTTGAGCTAATGCTTTTCTTTGATTTAAATTTAAAGATTTCATAGCACTCACTTTAATTCTATTAAATAAACGAAAGGCCGGTGAAAGATACAGGTGTACCGCTCACCGGCCTAATTGCCCTTTAGATTAAATTGTATGTGCCACTATAAAATTTGGCATGATAAAATAGTATAAGGGCTTATTACTCCAATTAAACGATATTATGTTTTGCACAATAAGTATTAATAAAGGTCATCAACTTCGCTGTAGATTCCTTATCGTTCTTACTAGCCATAATATTAATAGCAGCAATAACTTTTGGATCTTTAATCTTTTTAGTGATTCTGCAAATAACTTCCTGAGAAGGATTCAAAGTAGGAACAAGGCCATACATCTGCTGTAGATAACCTGTGTCACTTTCGTTTCTAGGTTCACCTTTAGCAGTATTGTCGATACCATTTAGATCAGTCATACCAGGATTAACAGCCGCCATATCATCAAAATCCATAATGAAAGGATCTGAACGATAAGGAAGATCAGCATCTAAATTCCAGTTTGCCGGATTCCAATAGGCATCCGTGGCAGGATCAGTGCTAACATTTGTTCTATGATTGTCACCATAACCGGGTGTAATATCAGCTACGTTCTGCATAGGAACAGCAGCGGCTATATCGTATTCATTTTCATCATTTGGAAATGCGTAGTTATCTCCATAACCAGAATCAATCAAGTTTGAGAATCCACCATAATCATCAGTGCCTAAATCTTGTTCGTGATCCATTAAATAACCACCAGCCCCCATCAAACCTCCATAGCTCAAAACGTCATTGGATTCCACAATGTTTTTTGTAACATAGGACTCTACGTGATGTTTAGCATCACTAAAAGACTGGTGCAGTTTAGCTTTTAGACGCTTTTTATCTTTATAAATTTCTGATTTAAATTCACCCTGAGGAGTCATCATAATAAATGCTTTATGAGAAGGAGTATTTAATCTAGCGTACACCTCTCCATTAGGAGATTTAACCTTTTTCCATACATGTACAGAACTAGCATGGATGGATCTTTGATGAAGATGGTTCATGATCTTTGCTGCATGAGCTTTAGCTTCATCTAAGGTATTATGGCCACTCTCATGAACTCTTTGCCCGTTTTTTACAATAGTAGAGGTTAGGGGTTTGCCAACTTTGTTAGAAGTGATAAAAGCTTTGTGTCCTCCAGGCCCTTGAGCGTGCATAAAGTGACGTTTTCCATCTTCAGAAACATTGCGTCTCCAGGTTAAAGGAGTTTCTTCACGAGCAATAACCTTTTGCCAATTGTCGGAGTCTCTATCATATTCAGAAGACAAAACATCTCTCAAGACCATATAAGAATCAGGAGGTACGCCTTGATTTAGATAATCATATGTGGACCAATCCGCATATGGAGCACCTGAATTAGGCCAATTTAAATCTTGATCTTGAATAGCATCAATAGCCGCAGCAGGATTACCTACTAAAGCGTCTTCATGAGCGGAAAGAGGATCAGTATGTGTGGGAGGAATTTCATGATCCTCACCAAAAAGAATCTCATCAGGGTCGTGGTCTACGATATCTCTATCATAAGCCTCTCCTTTGTTAATTCTTGCAGTAACAGCCTCAACATCTGAAGGATCGGCTTCTTCATTCAACTCACTCAAGCTAGTCATTAGATCGACGCAATCAGGACTGTTAAAGGCAGCTAAAACCATACGCAAAGCATTTGTCTTATCGCCCACAGAATACATACCATGAGCACAAGCTAAAATATCTGCTGCCATGTTTACTTTTGGTGCAATCTCATTAGCAACAATAGTTACTAAAGAAGAATCTTGTGCTGATATAGAATTAGCTACAAGTTCATGTAGCTTACGAGGAAATAGCTTACAATCTGTCTCAGGCGACTGAGCTTCTATCGCACTGACTATTAGATTAGAAGCTTTAGTAATGGCTTTAGATAGCTCTGTCATTTTGTTACCTTTTGATAGGATTAATTAGATTCGGGCACAGGAACAGGCGTAATATCAAAATAGTAATATCCTCCAATTATCAACTGTGCAGAAGCCTTGGGATTATCAATAACAAATTCAGCATGACCTGAAGGAGTAGCTTTTTGGAAAGATACATCTTCTTCGATCAATTTTTCATCATACATACAGCGGAAAATAGCTTTGCTTCCACCCCAAGTTTGAGCATATACGTTTTCTAACTGCATTTTGCAACGAATGGACATTGTATTTCTCTTTGGTTGATAGCTGATAGTTAAATGGGGGTATCTCTACCCCCATTTTTATTTATCTTAGCTATTGGACGAAGCGTACACAACACCACGGCTATTAGCAACTGTCATAGACATAGTCTCAAACAGATGCCAACCACGAGCAGGAACACCATGACCAGAAGCAGAAGCGTTAACTTCATTAGCAACCACTGGACCACGATCAGTATAAGCACCGAGGAACTCAGGAGAGGTGAGCAAGTAAATGTCACCGGCACTAAGAACCTTCTGTTGAGGAACACGATAAGCGTCAGTGATAAGGCTGATACCAAGGATACGACCAATGAAACCAGTCTGAACAACTTCATACTGAGAGACGGGATCATAGAACGTGCCAAAAGTTGTATTGGTAGTAATATCGTTTAGGATATTAGAAGCAAAGAACAACAGTGTGGCAGGTAGGTTCCACTGAAGTAGCTCAGAGCGCATAAGACCAAGGTTCTGAGGAGTAAACCCACCAACAATAGTCAATGGAGCATTAGAGCCACCAACCTGAGCCTGAAGTAGCTTAACCATGACAGCGTCTTCACGAGTCATGATAGCTTCTTGACCTTCCATCAGCTTCTCTTCAAGAATATCACCAGGTGACTGATAAATTTCTCTCTCTTCAACCCACAAGTGAGCTTCAATATAAAACTCTGGAGGCAAGAGGTACTTGTTACGTACTAGAGTAGGCTGAATGGAAGCTGCAGAAGAAGCTTCCCAGGCAAATGAGGTCTTGAAGGCAAACGGAATGCGAGGAATAGACCCTTGCACAACGTCTGCTCTCATAAGAGCACGACGCATGAGGCCTTCACGGTTAGCAGTCTCATAAAGCTCTGTACCAATAGACTGGCCAAGCTCCATCCAAGCGCGTGAATCTCCAGCCTTTGCCTGATTGTAGGCAGAAAGGACAGCTTCATGTGCCTGAGCAGTGGTGAGAACTCTCTCAGGCTGAGCATCAGCAGCTTCAGCAAGAGACATAATCTTGCCTTCACCCATCTGGTTTAGAAGCTGACCAATACCACGGAGAAGATCCATGTTATCGGAAGCATTGATATGGCCGCCACGACCAATCAACTTCTCTTTAGAGCCAGCGCGGTTAATTTCAGTTGCGTGTAACTTTGAACGACGCAGCTTTACTGGGTTAATTTCGGTCATTTGTTATAATCTCCAATCAATATTAGCGGACATATAGGCCAAGGAAGGGAATATCAGTTGTAGGAATCTGATAAACCGTTCCAGGAACAGATGCGCCAGAACCACCAGTGGTATAAAGACCACCAGCAGCTAGAGTGATATTGGTAACATTACCTGCACCCCAATAAGTTGCAGTCGTAAAGTCAGACGTGTAGAAAATGCCTCGTTCAATGACACCAACAGTATTGGTAACAGAAGAAGGAGAATAACCACCGGCAACACCATCACCCACAAAGATTTCGGCCTGCTGAATGCTAAGGCTATATGTGTAGGTAACGGTAACGATGGTACCTGCAGCAGCAGAATTAAAGGTCAAAGTCTGGTTATTGGTTCCACCGACCGTAAACTGAGTAGAGGTAGGATTAGAAGAAACCTGAGTATACTGCACGCCTCCAGCAACCACAGAGATCGTATTTGCCGCAGTAGGAATCTGCGTCAAAGTAACGGTATAGGTAGTAGCACTAACAGTCAGAGTATCAACCCAGACGCCAGTGGAAGGACGAGTGTACACGTTCAGAGCAGCACCAGCGTAGTAAGCACCAGAATTACCTGAACCAGGCTGAACAACATTGCCTGCTCCAGTAGGAGAGCCAGTGTTTGCCTGATTGGTCCCCATAATAAACTCAAGACCAGTACCTTCGTCAAAAGCCGGTGAAGTAGAAAGTAATGGCAGCTCTTGAGAAAGAAGAATTTTAGTTAAGCTTAGTTCCAACATTTAAGGATTCTCCAGAAAGATGAAAGTTATCGAGAATTACGGCGTGAAGCCGAAAGACTTTTCACGATAGATTTATAATCATAAGTTGTGGACGCATCTACAGGAATTGCATTTGCGGTCACGGCCGTCTCGACATTACTTTCAGCCGAGGGCTGAGCTGACAAAGGAACTACTCCTCTAGCCAGTGAATCGGCTACACGGTCTCCAACAGAGGCGGTAGCCAGTACGTTACGACCTGCTGCGGCAGTAACATATTTTGCGATCTCATTACGAGTATCGTACGGTTTGTCCATAAGCTCAAGACCTCGAGCAATGATTGTCTTCATTAGCTCTGGACCTTTATCAGTAAAGGCATCATCAATAAGCTTATTAGCAGAGCGAACACCAACTTGCTTCAAACCATCTGCAAGAGATGCTGACACAGGATTGGTGTAGCCATCAGTTAAGTTTTTAAGAACCTCAGTAGCAGCAATAGCAAGGCACTGTCTTAGATCTTCGACGAGATGTTCTTTCTCATCATTAAGTGCTGAAGTAGCTGCTTCCACACCTTCCTTAATTCTCTTCTCAATAAGAGAAGAAGCTTTAACATTATAGTTAAGCTGACGAACACCAAAACCAGCAAGATCTTTAATTACATCTCCCTGAGTGTTAGCCAGTACGGCGTTAACAGCGTTAATCAACTTTGTAGGATTAGCAAACAGTGGTTTGCAAGCTTCAGAAGCTTTAACTTCCTCAAGTCCGACATAAGGCATATAGCCCACACCTTCTACCATCGCCAAAATCATAGCTGACTTCGCATCAATTGGAAGGACAGCTAAAGTTGCATTGTCGGCAGTTACTGTAGAATGCAGTGCATCTGCAGCACTAATGCCGACCTGTCTCAGGGAAGTATCTTGAGTAATCAAATCAGGATCCATTGTGGTTACGGCTACATTGCCTACAGTATGTGGTTGTTCTAGACCCATCTCATCGTCATCATCTTCTGAATCCCAATCTAAGGAAGCTGTTGCGTCCATTGAATCGTCATCATCGTCATCATGATTGACATGAGCTTCATCTACTTCATCCTCATCAGGATTGTCTTCATCTTCATCATAGTAGTCGTTGTTGCCGACATCATCTTCATCGGGCTCTTCATCTGTATCGTCAGGATCGTCATAATAGTCATCATCGTTATCGTCGTCACCATCAGAGTCACCTTCATCTCCATCATTCATGTCGTCATCTTCTTCATCGTCCATTTCAGACAAGATTCTATGAGCAACGACTTGATCATTGTCATCGTTATCATCTTCATTGTGAAGAACATCCATATCAGGAAAATCTTCCATCTCTTCTTGAGCATCAATGTCAGGGAAGAGATGAGCTTCATCAGCATCAAAGTCATCATGAATTAGATCACGATTTAGACCAATGTCAGCATACTTTGGGTCACCATGAAGAATTTCTGGATCGTCATGTAGGTCTGAGCCATACTCAAGCTCATCACCTTCACCAACCGGTAGAGCCTGCTTGATTAGCTGAGGTTCAACATGTGAACCGCACATAACGCAATGAGGTTTGCCTTTGAGTGCTGCAACAGCAAGAGCAGAGGCAAGTAAGGTGTGTGAGCAATTCTTACAAGTTCCGACAACTCGCATATCTCCAGGACCGATATCGGAAGCTTCAACTTCAATGCGCTTGCTAGTAATTCTCTGCATCGGCTTCCCACTAAAGGGCGAATTAGGAATCATAATTTCGTTAGCAACTACTTGAGCATGAGAGGTTGGGCACTTGAATAGCGATGCTTTCACTGGCACCTTGCTCTTCGGAGGTACCGATAGAAAAATCAATTGAGTCATATTATAATCCTTTTTAAGCAAGGGATAAAGATACGCAATTCGTGTGATTGAAAAGGAGAGTTGCTAATAATTAGCAACTCTCAAGTTTACAACCGGAGGAACACAATAAGACGGAAACTTATTTCCCGCTTATATAATAAATTATTAAAAGGTACCTTTGATCTTGAAATTTGGCAAAAATGGCAAAATCTGAATAAGATAAAACCCAGTTAGAAATTTCTAACTGGGTTAATTAATAAAGGCTCTAACTGATTGAAATTAAACAGTAATCTATTGAATTAATTTCTTGATTAGAACGTATTCTACTCTCTAAGATTCTATAGAGTTCATGGGTCTTTCCCGTTTTTGGTACTCAGCTTCAGATCTAACACACCAATGAGGATCATTCACTAGCTTATCTAGATGATGAGGGTGACCGATTTCAGCTAGAGCCCTCTTTTGTTTATAAGTTAAACCTTTCATCTTAATTCATTCCTTCTTGAGAACCCAATTTAATATCGGGATTCTTTTTGACTTTATTTCTATGTTTTTCCAAATCATTCACTAATTTTACTCTATAACCTGTATCTTCCATATGTTTAATGGGATCATGAATTACTTTTTGATAAGAGGGCTTACCTGGGTTTTTACTAAACTCTTCACCACTAGGTAAAGATTTAAACTTACTCTGTTTACCTCCAGTCCAAACTGACTGGACTGGTCTAGCATTTCTAATCTCATCCTCATGATGTTTATTAAACGCTATGTAATGTCTTTTCTTTTTAGTATCGAAATAATGAAACCATGGTACATGTCTTGGTGCTACATAACCAAGATTATTCCAAACATTAGATAAGCCAAATGTTCCTTTAGCCTTTTTATAATTTGGCTTGGGTAATATTTTTTGATTACCAGAGCTCAGCCAATCAGGAGATCTAACATAAGTATTCTGATCTTTACTGAAATCTTTTACAACCTTTGAACGATTAGGATGATCAACTCTAGATACTGGTTCTTTAGATTCAACTAGCCACGCAATTTTATCTTTCAGTGACATTTTTCAATTCCTTTAGTCTTCTCTCAGCAATATATCTAACCCCTTCATCTTTATCTTCAATTAATTTATCTAAATGATCATTGTTTCCATGCTTAGCTACACGGTATCTAACTATAGATACAGGATCGTCAACTAAGATATTTAAATGCTCAGGATGGCCGTTATCTGCAACCAAATATCTAATAACATGATCAGAATCTCTTACTAGTTTATCTAAGTGGTGTTTGTATCCATGTTTCACTACCTGGTATCTAGTTAACTGAAGAGAATCTCCTACAAGTTTATCTAGATGCTCCATGTGACCATGCTGAACCACCATAAACCTAACAGAGTCATCAGGATCATCTACAAGTTTATCTAGGTGGTTTTTATGACCTATCTTAGCTAGAGCCTTCTTTTGTTTACAAGTTAAATCTTTCATTAATCTTCCTCACTATCTGTATTCTCTACCCTCTCTAACCACTTAGGAACAGGGACGTGTTTGTCTCTAAACAATTTTATCTGACTAGGAATATCAATGTAGCTCTTTGCAGCAGTTGAACCTACATTAACTGTAGTTCCATCAGCTTTTGTTCTTTGATGACCTAATATCTTACCTACTTCAGTAGTAAGCATCTTATGATATTGATCTACTTCCTTAGGTGTAGGATTTTTCTTTCTCAGTGGTTTCTTATCTAGTAATTCTTTAAAGAGCTCAGTCCCTTTATGAGTTCGAAATTTGTGTGCGCCTCCACTAAATCCTAACTCTCTTAGATATTTTCTAACATCTCCAGCATTCATTGTCTTTTTATAGTCTGACCAAATCGGATCATTTGGTCTCTTATCATGTTTTAACTCTTGAATGTATTTAGATAGTTCTTTAGTTTCTGGTGTATCAGGTTTAATAACGTGCTTATTAATCATTCCCTTCTTTCCGGGATAGGTAATGATTATGTTGCCACCAGAACCGACTTTTACATGCTTATTAAGCCAAGTAGATAGTCCGTAAGTTGTTTCACCTGCAGTCTTTCCTCTGCCACTACCAATTCTAGCCTGTGTCTGATACATTGCTTCCAACATGGCGGCTTGCATTTTATTTTCTTTATTTTGTTTCAGGTCTTTACGCCATGCCTTTTGCATGTCTTCCATCTTTTCACCTAACTCAGCAACCTTTGCAGTTTTCTTCCCTTGCCTATGCTTTCTCTCATAATCTAAAGTATAAAAATATTGCCATCCCTTACCAGTAGCAAAGGAACTTCTTCCTTTACAATAGAAGGCATCGTCTGTAGATGGATTGTAATCCGGATTCATTTCCATTATACCACCTGACTGACCAGTAGCTAAAGGTTTGCCGTTGGAGGTATAGAGTGCACCTTTTTCATCTACTCTACCTTTGAAACCTTTAGGTATACTGAAATGAGGAAAACCTTCAGAGTGTAATTGATTCTTAACTGCAATTGCGGGTACAGTCTCATTACCAGATTTACGAACAATATCCTGCAACTTGTCTTTGTAAGCTTTGTTGTGATGCTTCCTAAGCTCTTTGTGAATCTCTTGGTCTTGAACAGAAAGATTCTTTGATTCTTCTGGTGTAAGGAAATCTGGATTCATTCTAGTCGTCTTTTTAGCTATCCATTCCTTAAACTTTGTTACTGGAGTATTATCTATTTCCTTATCTGAAACATGCATAATATTAGATAGTTTAGGGTCAGATAAATGTCTAACATTTTGAGTAATAGCTTTGAAAGAAGGTTCAGATTTAGAATTAAAATAGGTAAGCACATTCCCTAGAAATAATCTAAGATTAGCATTTGCTGCAGGATCTGCAAATATTTTTGCTTTTTTAGGATACAAAGCTGTTCTGATTGCCTTTGTCTGATCATACAGAGTTTCATAGGCGAGTAGAGGTTCTCCTTTTTTATCTAACATTCTTGAATTAGGATTAGATAGTATCTTTGATATCTGTGCTAGAGGCTTTTTAATGTTTACTTTGAAAGGAGAAAACACTGTTTCTGCAGCCTGATGCCATTTAGAGAGAGTCGCACTAGAAATATCGGGAGGCTTGCCTACCTCAAGAGTGTAAGAGATAGCTGCAAAATACTTGAGAGCATCTACCAACTCGTCAGTTGTCATGGCTAACACTTGCAAACTAGCCTCCAGCTTTAGTAAATGTTCTATTTCTTTTAGCAAACCAAACTTTTGAGCCAATCTTAAAAATCTACCGTAATGCACCATAAAGGTAGAATCATAAAGAGACTGACTAGCAGCACTAGGTGAAAGCTTTTTGTTTCTTGTTACGTAATTTGCCATTACTCTGTCATACTGCTTTGAATAATTCATTTGGTTAATCTTTCTAATCTTTCAGTAGCGTGTTTTCTAACCCAGTAATTTGGATCTTCGGTTAGCTTGTTTAAATGCTCTAAATTACCGTATATTGCTACCTGCTCTCTTACTTCAAGATCTTCATCGTTGATGAGTTTGTCTAAATGCTGTTTATAACCATAAGTTTCTACTAAGGCTCTTATTGCGCAATCTTTATGGTTTACCAACTCATCTAAATGTTTTGGGTGACCAATAGAAGCTAAAATATCTAACTGATTTAGATTTAAACGCTTCATGACTTCAATACTCTTAGCTTACTCTTAGCAACTCTTCTAACATACTCTTCAGGATCATTCACTAGCTTATTTAGATGTTGAAGGTGTCCGATTTGGGCTAGAGCTTTTCTTTGGTTTAGAGTTAAAGACTTTTTCATTTAGACTTCCTCTTTAGCTTTCTCAATTCAATTAGGTATTCCATTAAAGCTTTTCTTTTTAAAGCTTTAGCATATTCTGGAGAAACAGAAGTTAAGGTTGTACAAAACGCGCATTTTATAAACAATTTAGTTCTATAGAAAATACGCATCTTATTCTCCTTTAAACTATTTTTCTATTTCATGGTACTTTTGTCTAAAATGTTGCCAATCGGGATGATTTTTGCCATGCTGTTTTATAAATGAGTAGACAGCATTTTTTGCGACTAGATTGCTCTTGTCGTTAGCTAAATGTTTTAAATGGTCAATATTACTAGTGTTATGAGAAACCCCTAACCTAACACTAGTATACTCATCGTTTAGTAGTTTGTCTTGATCATGTTTAGATAACTCATTAAATCTTTCAGTAGCACTCTTTCTAGCGGCAGGATTTTCGTGGTTAGCTAATTTGGGTAAATCCTCTGAATGTAAATTATGTGTTATGTGCTGTACTAATGCATGAGGAAACGAAAAAGGAGATCCTTCCTTAGGAATATGATGCTCTACCTCTTTATAACTGACTGGCATATTTTTTAATTTATTGTCAGACGCAATATTATCTAGCTCTTTAGTGGAGTTTTTGGAATAAACTGAATTATCTGTGTGATGTAAAATATGTTTTGAAGTGCCAGTTAGGTGCTCATCGTCATCATACACATGTTTATTCTTTGTGTAGACAACATTGGGTTTGGCAGGAAAGTTCTTTTCTGACCAATTCTTTACTTGTTTGTGAAATGCCGGATTACTCATACCATAAGTTTTAGCTTCAGGTCTAAGTATAGTTTTTTCACCTTTATGTTCGTACGGTTTTAGAGCAATTCTAGCAACAGGGTGAGAGATGGTTGGATCATCCTTATGATGTAAGTAAGCTACATGAGTTCCGTTCTCTAGATCTTTGTGTAAAAAGCTTCTATTTGCTCCTGAAGTCATATCCATACACGAACTCCACCCTCTATCAGTAGACATGCCTGCAACGTCAAAAGGATGCCTGCTTATAGTTGTTTGTAGATGAGTAGCTTTTGTAGCTACTCTATATGGGTCATTCATGTAAGATTTTTTTACATAATCAGGTGCGTTTGTCTTCTCTAAAACTTTTCCAATTTTTTGAGGTCTTTTTCTGCTTTGATCTGCATAGTGGTGCGTTATTCCTTTTTTGTAATCTAATTTATGTGGATCATATTCATTCTTATCCAACCAGTCAGTTACCTGATAATGAGGTTCGCCTTCATGTTCTTCAATAGAATTGGGTAAAATGTGCCTAGTCTTTGATCCAAACACATGATCTGAAATAGGTCTAGTAACTGTCTTGTATGGGTTATTTTTTGTAGTCCATTTTCTAACAGTTTTCTTTTGTGTTTTATTCAAGTCTGCTACAACCTGTTTAATCATGATCAGTGCTCATTTTATTTAATCTATTCTTGGCAAGCATTCTAACAATCCCATCAGGATCATTAACTAGCTTGTCAAGATGTTGAGGGTGGCCATGAGAGGCTACTGCTTGTCTAACATACTCACTAGGATCATTTACTAGCTTATCTAGATGTTGAAGGTGACCATGCTCAGCTACTTGAGATCTAATACCTGAATGAGGATCATTCACTAGCTTGTCTAGATGATGAGGGTGACCGATTCGAGCTAGAGCTTTTCTTTGGTTTAATGTTAAAGGTTTCATCTTCTAACCTAAATCTCTGAAGATCGTAAATGCTTCTGCAATCGCTCAGCATAGTTTTTATGCTTATCTGCCATATTCTTATGATGGTCAAACAGCTTTTGAAAATAAGGATCAGGCTCCTGACTATATCCACCAGTGTTAAGTAGATTTCTTTTAATCATAGTAGCTTGCATATTCTGAAATCTAGAGTTAGCTGCATGATAATAAATTAAATTTTGAAGTTGTTTAGGTGTCATGTGCTGAGAGTTGATTGTCATCTACCATATTCCTTAATGTATGTCTAGCTAAATCTCTAATCCACTTGTCTGGATCTTGTAGCATCTTTTTAAATGCTCTTTGTTACCTTTTCTAACCACTACCGATCTAACCATATTAGAAGAGTCATTTAAGAGAACGTCTAGATGATGAGAGTGTCCGCAGTTTGCTACTCTTTCTCTGACATCTTCCTCTGGATCGTTCACCAGTTTATCTAAGTGTTTAAGGTGCCTTTATTGGCTACAGAAAACCTAACCCATTTATTAGGATCCTCTACTAGCTTATCTAGATGGGAAGGGTGGCCATGCTTAGCTACTTGGGCTCTAACACTCCAATGAGGATCATTCACTAGCTTATCTAGATAGTGAGGGTGGCCGATTTTAGCTAGAGCTATCTTTTGATTATCATTCATAATAAACTCTACAAAATATTATCATATTTATTCACCCTAGAGTAATGCCATTTCGCAGGTGAATTAAAGTTATAACCTGGAGAATATTGATCATCAGCTACATTGGAGGGCATAGAATTATCATAAGGCATTTCACGAGGATCATTTGGACCTTTGACACCATGATCTTTTAGATATTGCTTTTGAGTCTTCATAACTTCTTTTGTTAAATGCTGATCAGGGTCAGTAGGATAGTTTTTTACGTAAGTATCTTCACTCGTCATGCCAGGACCGATCATCTCACTGTACCTAGGACCAGAATCCTCATTAGCATCTTCAAATTGATAAGCAGTTACTCGTTCAAACATGGGTATGTGTGCTAAATCACTCGATAAGACTTTTTTCACCTTTTCAATTCCTTTAATTTTTGCCTGGCAGTTTCTCTAACCCATTCATCAGGATCGTTCACTAGCTTATCTAGATGGTGAGGGTGACCGATCGAGGCTAGGGCATATCTTTGGTTTAATGTTAAAGGTTCCATTATTCTTTATTCAAAGGTTTAGCTGTATTGAAAATAGACTCAAATACTGACTTACCTAACTTGGTTACGTAATAATCTCCAACCTTGCTAGAGCTCGTACCTGAAGATGACCTAGAGCCAGTAATTGAATTTAACAGGGCAGGATTGCTTAGTGTTCTAATGCTATACTTTGCAGTAATACCAAACTTTGATCTAATTGCCTTTTTAACAGCCTGAACATTTTCTAACTTAGCATCTTTGCAGGCATAGTAAGAAACACTGCCTAAAACAGGAACTTGACACATGAACACATAAAAGCTGTGTTTACCTGTGTCTTCTCCAGTTTCTTCCACATCTATAGAAGCTAGATCATGAAACTGTGTTAAATTTGTTCCTGCAATTTCCTTTAGAGGGCCAGCCCACTTTGTAAAAGTTTTACCGTGATAACCTGACTTTGGATCAAATCCACTCTCTGCTCTATCTACTTGATACTGATAAGTATGCACCAATTCGTGAGTAAATGTTTCCCAAGCTTCTTTAGGAGTAAAATTTGATTTAGGAGAGATAACTAAAGTATCGTCTTTTGGGCTGTAATAACCTGACAAACCTTTCTTACGAGAATTGATTTCTATTTTAGGTATTTTTAGCTTATTTTCAAATACATGAACATTTGCCCAATAAAACATACAGGTCAATAAAGGTATCGTAGGAGTATAAGGCTTTTTAGATAAAAAGAAATCTTTAATGTCATAATCGTTAGGTTTTACTAGCTTTTCATGATCTTTAAACCAGATTTTATCCAATTTATTTGGAATAAATTTATCAAAATACAAAATCTGTATCAGCTTATCTAAAGGAACAGCGACATTAGAATTTTTGTCTAAATGAACATTAGCTGTATTACCTGAGATATGAGTGACTATACCCAACAAGTATAAAGGTAGAGATTTTACTAATACTCTTGCTCCTGCTTTCATTTGTATAACCTTCCTATTTAAACAAAATTATCTGGAAATTCATCCCATTGATAATCATGTAGTATCTCTTGACCTTTTTCGATGTCTTTAGTAGCAATAAAAGTAATAGTAGGCAGTTTAGATCTAACCTCCGCTACCCACTCACAGTT
>JAGWIL010000020.1 GCA_028866335.1 Rhodospirillales bacterium | reverse complement strand
TGCAAGCGGCGCAGGCTCATCTCGCCGCCGCTAAACAGGCTTTACCTATCGCTGCTTGGATGGTCCGCAGCCAAGTTCGTACCGCCATGCTCAATCTCTGGACCGCACGGCAATCGGAGGCGTTTGACATGCAGGCCCACGCATTGGCTAAGCAATCCGTGGCGCTCATCACGGCGCGCGTCAATGCCGGCCAAATGTCCGAGGCGGATCAAAACACCGCCATCCTGACTGCCGGCCAATCCGCCTTGGTGGAGGCAGAGGCAACACGCCGCGTGGCGATTGCGCGAGCGCAGCTTGCCAAAGCCATCGGCCTGCCAACGACAAGCCTGACGAATTTAGAAATTAATTTTTCCGGTTTCACACATCCTCAATGGCCAACAAACATCAAAAAATTGCAGGAAAATGCACTGAGTTCGCGGCCTGATATTCAGGTGGCGCTAGACAATTATGCAGCCGCAGAAGCGCAGCTCAGGCTGGCCATCTTGCAGCAATATCCTGGAATCTCTATCGGGCCCGGCTATGAGTATGATCAAGGAGCAAATAAATATTTGCTTTCACTGTCAATAAACTTTCCAATTTTCAATCAAAATCAGGGTGGGATCGCAAAAGCCTTTGCCGCACGTGCGGTCGCAGGCGCTCAATTTTTGTCTGTCCAGCAATCAGCGCTCGATAGCATCGATCAAGCCGTGGCCAATGAACAAGCCAGCGCAACGGAGATAAAGGCGGCCGATGCCATTCTGAAAAGCGTGAGTGCGCAGGAAAATCATCTGGATCAGCAATATAATGGTGGCGCCATCGGCAAATTACGTTTGATCGGCGGGCAGCAAGCCTTGGTACAAACAGAGCTTGGTGCGGTTTCGGCAACACAGCATCAAGACGAGGCCGTCGGCGCACTCGAAGATGCATTATATCATCCCTTTATCGGAGCGGAGCCGCGTTCATGATCAAATATCGTCCGAAGGGCTTTATCGTTTTCCTTGTTGCGCTTGCTTGGGCAATTCATGCTGACGCTGCTACCATTCATCTCGATTCACATGATGTTGCTACCGCAGGCATAAAGACTGTCGTTTTAGTGGAAAGTCTGCACGCCCAAGAGCTTGCCGCACAGGGTACGGTGCTCGATCCGGCAGCCATCATGCAGACCAAAAGCCGTCTGGTGACTGCGGACGCCAATGTCGCCACCGCTCGTGCTGAAATGATGTTTGCGTCCGAACAAGCCGCGCAAAATCGTAAGCTCTATACAGAGGGACACAATATTTCACTGTCCGTATTGCAGCAATCAATCGCAACGGCAGATTCGGCGGCAGCGGCGCTGACCGCCGCACAGACAAAACAGGCAGCAGAAAAAACCGCCGCGCTCACGCAATGGGGGCCTGTGATGACCCGCGCAATGCAGGGTAACGCGCCCATCATGGACAATATTGCGAATGGTTCCGTAACGGTGGTTGGTGTCAGCCTGCCCCCTGGCAGCACGCTCAGCCAGTTGCCCGCAACGGCCACGGCAAATCTTGCCGCAAGTACCTATGATATGACGCTTATCGGTGGCATCCCCGGCATGCTCGGCGGAATTCCTGGCGAGGCTCTGCTCTATAGTATGCCCACTCAGCGTAATGTACCCATCGGTACGTATCTGAATGTCGGAGTGCCAACTGGTTCCGAGATCAATGGCGTCACGGTTCCGGCGAGCGCGATTATCTGGCAAGATGGCAAGCCAATCGTCTATCGCGCCAATGCGGCCGGCAATTTTGAGCCGATCGATATATCTTCCGAATCTCCCGTCCAGGGCAGTTATTTCATCGCAAGCGGGTTAACGGCCGGTGATCATATCGTCACGCAAGGCGCGGAATTGCTCGCTGCGGCGCCAACTGCGCCGGCGATCGTGAAAGCCAAGGCTGGCAACGCAGACCGCGACGACGACTGATAGGACAATCTGATCATGCTGCGTGCCATTACCGGCTTTTGTATCCGGTTTCCCATCCTTGTTCTGTTCGCCGGGCTAGCGGTCGCAACTGCTGGCATCGGCGCGCTGATCAACGCCAATTATGATGTATTCCCCGAATTCGCCGCCCCCTCGGTCACTATCGATACCAATCTTCCCGGCTTCGCGCCCCGCGATGTCGAGGCGCTGGCGACCACACCGATTGAGGATGCGCTCTCGGGAACGCCGGGCCTGGCATTGCTGCGCTCACAATCAATCACCGGATTATCGATTGTCACCGCCACCTTTCATGGGGGTACGACACTCGACCTCGACCGCGAAAGAGTCGCCCAGCGGCTGGCCGGCCTCGGCGCGCTACTGCCCGCCGGGGTAATTCCAGTGCTGGTTCCCTCGCAATCGGCAACGGGCACGGTGCAGGTCGTTGGCCTCACATCAGATCACAAATCCATCATCGACATGACCGAAATCACGCGCGCGGTCATCCGCCCCGCCTTGCTCGCGGTACCAGGCGTCGCCAATGTCGTGATCTTTGGGGCTGAACCGCTGACATGGCAGGTTCAGCCCGATCCGGCGCGGATGGAAGCCGCCCATATCGGCCTTTCCCAGTTAGAACAGGCAGCTTCCCAATCCACCGCAATTGCGGGTGCCGGGCTGGTCGAAACCCCGAGCCAGCGCCTGTTACTGCAAAGCCACGGCCAACCCGACAGTACCGAGGCCCTGGCACAGACCTTGATCGCGCGGCGTCCCGGCGGGGCGTTAACGCTAGGCGATGTCGCCACCATCACCGCCGGCGCCCGCCCTCCTACAGGCGCTGCCTTTGTCGGAGCCAAGCCCGGGCTGCTGTTGATCATCTCGGCGCAATATGGCTCCAACACACTGGATGTCGCGCGCGGCGTTGGCAAGGTACTGCACCGCCTCGCCCCCGGTCTTGCTGCGCAATCCATAACGCTTGATCCCGACGCCCTACAGCCGGTTAGTTTCATCATCCAGGCGCTGCATGATGTCCGCGACTCCCTGCTGATCGGCGCCGGCCTGATCCTGGTCGTCTTGTTTTTCGCGTTACGCGACTGGCGTCTTTCCCTGATCTCATTTTTAGCTATTCCGCTATCGCTGCTCGTGGCGGCTTTAGTGTTGAAATATTTTGGGGTCGGCCTGAACACGCTTTCGCTCGGCGGGTTGGCCATCGCGCTCGGTGAAGTTGTCGATGATTCGATCGTCGATGTTGAAAACATTCACCGCCGCCTGCAGATGTCGCCAAAGCCAATGGCCGTATCGGAACGGCTTAGGATCATTCTTGAGGCGTCACTTGAAGTGCGTGGCACGATTATTTTTGCCACTCTATCCGTCGTATTTGTTTTCCTGCCTGTATTCGCGATCACCGGGACGGCGGGGCGCATGTTCGCCCCCCTGGCAATCGCCTATATCACGGCCATTCTGGCCTCGCTGGTCGTCGCGGTCACAATCACGCCGGCATTATCGATGCTGTTGCTGGGCCGGGCAAAATCCCGCCGCTCGCATTTCGTTGAATGGACGCGACAATTTCATGGCCGCGCCATGGAACGGGCAGATGGGCACTTCCGGGGTTTGGTCTATGGGCTGCTTGGCATAGCAGTTCTGGCGCTGGCAAGCCTTGCCGCATTGCCGACAAGCTTCCTCCCGCGATTCCATGAAAACGAAATTATCGCGCATTTTCTTGCACCTCCAGGTACATCCCTGCCGGAGATGAAGCGCCTCGCTCTGCGCTCGATTAATATTTTAGAGACACTCCCTGAGGTCGGCCATGTTGTCGCCCATCTAGGGCATGCCAATCTTGGCAATGGCCATCCTGACATCAACAAGGCCGAGCTGGACATTACATTATCCTCAAGCGGCAACCGCAACAGTGTCGGATCGCAGCGTAAAATTTTAGCTGCTTTAGGTGGTTTGCCAGGTGTACGCTTCTGGGCAAATACATTTCTGACCGAACGTATCCATGAAACACTATCGGGAAGTACCGCCCCGGTCGTGATCAGTTTCTTCGGCACTGATCTTGCGGCGCTGGACCATGACGCCGCCCAGGCCGCGCAAATATTGCGCGCGGTTCCGGGCGTCGGTAGCGTGAGCACTGCCGCCCCGCCGACGACACCTACAGTGTCGGTAACATTGGACCGGCCAGCTTTGGTCAGTTTTGGCTTCCGGCCCGCCGCCGTGCTGGATGCGATCCAGGCAGCCTATGCCGGGCTCGATGTCGCCAGAATATACAAAAATGGTACTTCGTGGCCGATCACCGTGATTCTGCCGGAATCTGAGCGTGACGATCCGACCAAGATCAACAATCTGCCTCTCGCAGCCCCGAACGGCACTTTGGTACCGCTGGGTGCCCTGGCGCATATCACTGAGAGTAACGAGCGCAGTGTAATTCTGCACCAGGACGCCCAACGTATCCAGTCGATCAATATCGAAATTGCCTCCGGCGGGGCTGCCGCTTTCGTCGCACATGCGCGTGTCGCGCTGGCGGCCCTGCATCTCGCCCCAGGCACATATTATGCCATCAGCGGCACGGCGACAGCAGCCAGCGGCGCGCAACACACTTTGTTGCTCGATGGCCTCGGCGCAATGTTGGCAATTCTTGGCTTGATGACGATTGCTCTTAAAAATAAACGCGTCGTTCTACTGCTGGCGCTCAATCTACCTTTTGCCCTGATCGGCGGGATCGCCGCCATTTGGTTGACAGGTTTGCCACTATCTCTTGGCGCGGCGGTGGGTTTTGTCACCTTATTTGGTATTACTTTGCGCAACGCTCTGATGCTGCTTTCGCATTACCGCTATCTGGTTTTGAAAGAAGGTGAAGCTTGGTCTGCCACAACAGCCCGTAAAGGCGCACAGAACCGCGTCGTGCCAATTTTGCTCACAGCACTGGTTACAGCCCTCGGCCTCCTGCCACTAGCCTTCGGTGCATCCAGGCCTGGCCAGGAAATTGAAGGGCCGATGGCGCTCGTTATTCTTGGAGGGCTTCTGACATCAACTTTGCTTAGTTTAATTATTCTACCTGGACTCTCGGCCCGTTTCCTCCGAGAAAAGGACTTTGAATCATAAGGTTGATAACAACTTCTAGGCTAATTGAATTATCCCCTGGAAGGTACCTTCACAACAACTTGGCACTTTTGCTCTTTCTCCTCTTTGGCCGCTGCCTGCTGGCAGATGGCAAGCGCGGCGCGATTGGTTTGCACGAGATTGTATCCAGCCGCCGCATCATCCGCATCTCCAGGATTGGCGGCACGGAGCAAATCCCACCCCGCGCCCCAGCGGCTGTCTCGCATGACAAGGGCCGCGACTTGCCCATTCAGTCCGAACGGCAAAACGCTGGCCAGGAAGGGCGATAGCAGTATACCTGCGACACACGCCACGAGGCCGGTATAGAACACCCAGTTCCATTGTGAATCCTGACCACGCATGGTGCCGATCATGCCAGCAAGATCACCCCTTGCTCGCTCGTGCGCCTGGGCGGCTTGATCGAGCTTCCCCGCCGCATCGCGCATCAGCTCATTACCCTCGCGGGCAATGGCTTGCCGGTGCTGCTCCGGCGTCAACCGCAGCGCCGGATGCTTCTCAATTACATCGAGGCGCCCAACAACGGCGGCCAGCACCTGCGCGACTTTTCCGACGTCGCTCCGATAATCCGGCGGTGCCGGGGGCAGGCTGTCCGCCATGGCACTCGGCAACGCCTCCACAGCGCGGCGCATGACTGACACCTCGGCCCGCAAATCCTCGAACGCTCGCGCCGCATCCCCCACCCCGTCACCCGACACATACTCATCATCCATGCTTTTTCCCCAGCTCGCTCTACATCGACATGCCCAAGTCACGTCCCTGCTCAAGATCACGGCCGATGCTCTGACCTATCGCCCGTTCCACGGTCGGCGCTTGCAACACCCGGCCCAGCCAGGAGCCGGGCGTAATTCCCAGCGTCTTGGCCTGTGTCCGCATCACCGACTCAAGCTGCGGATCTCGTTTCAGGGCACCGGCGATGCTTTTCAGCTCGGCCGCGACCTTGCCGCGGGCTTCGGCATGCTCCCAGCCGCTTAACTGCTCATGCTGCGCCTCCAGGTGATGGCATACCTTTACTAGCCGCGCGGCATACAGCTCCGGTTCCCGGTTCACCCGTTCCTCGTGCTTGATGCCAGCGACAAGCTGCGCGGCCCGCTCCCGCCCCTGCAATTCGGTCATCGCCCGCTGGGTAGCTGGCTCATAGGCCAAAGCTGCCCGCAAATCGCGCAATGCACCAGGCCGGATTTCATCCAGCGCCAGCCCCGCCTCGCGCAATGCCTGCTTTTGCGAATCCAGCACGGGCAGATTTTCAGTACGCATCAGCCCGATATCGGACCAGGCCCGTGCGTAGCGCTCCACCGCCTGCTCCAGCCGCGCCGCCGGATCGGCCCGTACCTGTGCGGCCCCAACGCCCAGACCTGCCTCGGCCGAGGGACGGCCGGTGCTGAGCTTCAGACCGTCGAACATACCGCGCTTCGGCGTTGGCCGTGCCGTTGCTGCCCGGTCCAGCGTCGGGCGGAGTGATCCAAGGTTCCCACGGTTCTGCGAACCATGGGAATGATCACGGAGGGGTTCCGGCACCTGCCGCTCGCGCATCGCCGCCGGAATCGCGATTTCGCTCTCGGTACCGCGCCGGTCGACGTCAAACCCCCGGCGCTGGGCATAACCGGCCCGGTCGTAATCCAGCGTCGTTTCCTTGGCCTGGGACCGCGATAGCCGCGCCGACAACGCCGCCATGTCGCTGAACTCATCCCGCCCGGCATACAGCACCACCCCGTCGCGGTGCCGGGTCATCGCCACATAGGTCATGTGCCGGTCCATCGAGCCCGAGGCCAGCACATAGGCCCGGTCTACCGTCGCGCCTTGGGATTTATGGATGGTGGTCGCATAGCCATGATCCACCGCCGCGTAATCCGCCATCGACACCGCTACCGCCCGGCCCAGACCGGGCCCCTGCGCGGAATCCAGCCGGATCGACAAATGCCCCTCGCTGGCCTGCGCCACCGTGCCCAGCATCCCGTTCTTCACGCCGAGGTCGCGGTTGTTCTCCCGGAACAATACCCGGTCACCAGGCGCAAACGCCCGCACGCCCTCGCTGGTCTGATAGACCAACTCCCCAGCCAGCTCGCCCCGCGCCAGGCGAACACCCCGGATCGCTTCGTTCAGGTCCTGCACATCCACCCGCCGATGCGCCAGCACGAGCCGCGAGCCATCCGGCCGCGAATCCATGTCAGCCATCACATCCCGCACGATGGCATTGCGCGCATCCTCGCCGGTCTCCTCGAACCGGACCGCCCCCCTCTCGGCATAGGCCGCCAGCCCCGCTTCGGTACGGTGCCTGCCAAAATCCACCGACGCCGCCCGTTGCCAACCCTCGCGCTGCCGCCGAATCCTCCCCAGCTCCACACAACCAACCCGCTCGGCCACGGCGCGGAACGCCGCCCCCGCCCCGATCGGCTGCAACTGCTCAGGATCGCCCACCAGCACGATCTTGGCCCCGGCCAAATCCGCTTCGGTGATAAACCGGGAGAGCTGCTTCGAACCCACCATCCCGGCCTCATCGATCACGAACACATCACGCGGCCCGAGTTTGTCAAAACCGTCGCGCCGGTCGGACCGGCGCTCCCAGCCACGTTCCCATGACGCCAACGTGCGCGAGGCAATGCCCGAAGACTCCTCCAGCCCCTCCGCCGCCTTGCCCGCCAGCGCCGCACCATGCACCCGGTAACCCTGTGCCTCCCACGCTTCACGCGCCGCCGCCAGCATCGTGCTCTTGCCCGCACCGGCCAAACCCACCACCACCGCGATGCGCTCTGGCCCGGTCACCGCCTCGATCGCCGCCACCTGCTCAGCCGCCAGCCCCGCACCGCCAGCCAGGCGGATGGCCCCGTCCTGCCGCGCCACCGCCGCCGCGACATGCCGCGCTGCCACCCCATGGTCCCGGCAACCAGCCATGCGGTCGGCACTCACCGCCATGTCACGCTCAATCGCCACCATCTCCCGCGTCGAATACCGCGCGGATTCCACGACACGGCCCGAATCATCGCGCTGTTCCGCCTGTAATTCCACCAGCGCCGGTGACGCCATGACTTTCGCCAGCGCGTTCTGGAATTCCTCTGCCTCCCCGATATACCGGTGCAGCGCCCGTGCCACGTCCTGGCGGTCGAACACGCTCTTCTCACCCGTGAGGATGGTCAGCACCTGCTCTGGCTGCTCGCGGATCAGCGCGGCATTGCGCCGCGCCGCCTCTTCATCGAGCCTCACCCGCGACACCGGTTTGCCGCGCCGTTCCATCTGCGTCGCATGCACGCCCATATGTTGCGTCGGCTCAATCTCCAGCCCGCGCTCCTGATGCGAGCGATGGTCGATCCGAACATCCAGCCCGGCCCGCGCCAGATGCGTGTTGCTCAACTGCTCCCAGCTAATCCGCATATCGCGCAACTGCTGATGCGTGTTCGGCAACCCCTGAGCCACGAGCTTGCCGTTCTCCAGCTCCAGTTCGGATTTCGCGCCCAGGGCGAACGACTCGACCTTTCGCGTCGTCATCATGATATGCGCGTGATGGTTCAACACGCTGCTGTCACGATGCGGGGCATGGATCGCAAAATCCACCGCCACCCCGTACCGGTCGGCCAAGCCCTGTGCAAAATCCCGCGTCAGTTCGAGCCGCTGCTCGGCCGACAGCTCATGCGGCAGGGCAACCTCGATTTCGCGGGCGACACGGGCATCTTTCCGTTTCTCGGCGGCCTCAGCCGCGTTCCATAATGCCGAACGATCCTTGGCCCATTCGGCATTCCCCCCTTCCGGCAGCACGATTTCGGAATGCTCAACGCCGGAGCGCCTGGTAAAATCATGGGTGATACCGTCGCGTTCATTGGTCAGTTTTTCGGCCGCCCGATAGGCAGCGGCAGCCACGGCACTTCTGCCACTGGCCCGTGAAATCGGCTTCATACTGAGATGATAGATTGCCATCGCATAACTACTATATAAAGCACTGAGTTGCGCAGCAACTCGTAAGTGCGCCTTTCAATAATATTGCTAACGCTCGATTTGGCGCGGAAAGTCAAAAAGCCAGAAATATAGATACAGGACAGAAGCGGCCAAATATGACGTTTTAGCTAAGTCTCTGCGAGAATTAAGTATGCAAACAATCTGCGCACGCATGCAACATGCCAATGCTCTGCCAGCCAGAAGGTGAATGCTGGTGCACAACTCTGCCGCATATCTGGCAGGTGCCGGGGGATGACGGAACCAAATGTCTCTGCCAGAATTGCCTTGAACAGTGGCAGAATCAAGCGCTGGAAGCCGGAGCTGCCTTTAGTAAGAAGGAATGAACATGGCGAAAAAAACCATCGAGGAACGGCTGGCCCAGCTTGAAGCCCAGCGCCAGACCCTGAAAGCCAGGCTCGGCAAACAGGAGCGCGCCAAAGACACGCGCCGTAAAATCCTACTCGGCGCGCTGGTGCTGCACCGCCTCGGCGAGGATAACCTCGCGTTTGACCTGACCCTGAAAGAATGGCTGCAACGTGAATTACCGGGATTTCTCACCCGCGCGGACGATAAAGCCCTGTTCGCCGATCTGCTGGCAGCATCGAACACAAAACCGCCCACCTCCGTATCGGGGACACCTGAGTCCGGCCAGGTCGATCTTCTCACACCAACACCATCGCCGGAGGCATAGAAAAGACCTCTTGCGGCTTTGCCAGCAACCGCGATGAAAGCCGAGGCGATAAAACCACCTTCTTTCCCCAAAGCTGTCTTTGTGGCGGTGCCCCATCCGTGGTGGTGTGCGCCAGAGCGAGCGCGGAGCGGGAGCCGCGTAGCGCGGCCCGAAGGGCCGTCTGGCTTTGCCCATGACCGTGACAGCAGAACCCGGACACAATTTCCCAAGAGCGATTTGGTTATTAACCCATCCACCCGTGCGGTCCGCGTGGGCCGCCATTCTAAAACGCAAATCGCTCCGCGATTTACTGCGTTAGGCTGCCTTCCTTGGCCGTCATCGCGTTTTTGAGCCGTGATAGCGCCTGTTCTAGGCTACTTTTGGGATCATCTCCGGATTTAGAAAGAGTTAAAAAATCTTGATTCAGTGTTCCAGGAGGGTTTTCCGACTCAGAAGATAAACCAAGAGAAACCGCGCCGCCCGCCTGCCCTCCCCTGCTGCCCCGGCCTTCGCCACGGCCCTGGGCGCACGGCAACGGGTCGCGGAACACATAGGCGTTGCTGGTGCGCACCAGGCGCGAGCGCAGCGCCAGCTTGCCGAATAGGTCCAGCTCGCGGAACTGCACCCGGATCAGCCGGTTCACCCAGGTCAGCACCTCCGCCGCCTCTAGCGCCTTGATCGCCTCGTACACCGTATCCCGGCAGCACTGCGCCCGCTTGGCGATGCTCTCATAACTTGGGAAGCACCGCCCGTCCCGACTATTGTGGAAGCCCCAGAGCAGCGCCTCCAGCACCTCCAACGTCGCCCGCGTCAGTGGGCCGCGATGTTGCCCCGGTCGCCGGTGCCGCGCCGACCAGGCGCGCGCGTAGGTCATTATCCGCGCCTTGGCGTTGCGATCCAGCGGCAGACACCGCCCCTGGCCGAAAACCTTCTCCCGCCGCCGGCTGAAACGCTCGGGCAATACAGCGATCGCACTCATCAAAATCTCCGTCAGGTTGCCAAGCAACCCGCCAGATGCGGCCGGAAATCGGCACAAGTCCGCCCATGGCAAGAATTCACTTGCAAAAGACGGAAAGGTGAGGGAAAACCTGTTTACCAGACGAGTTCTCCCGGCCTTTGCCGGTATGCACGGCCCGCCCCCTCGGCGGGTTTTGCTATTTCTGGACTATAATCTCCAGGCCAGAAGGTTGATTCTCCACAAAAGCGACCACCGCCCCCATGGCCTCAAAGTACGGCCCGCGCGAATCGCGCGCCGCTCCCCAAGTACGGCACATTCCGTAGCAGGAATACGCGAATGTCCAGAGATTTCGGATTTATTGCAGACTGCGGCCGCGCATGAAGCGGCCGCAGGTTTATGCGGCAGCCTCGCCCAGAGCGGAAACCTCACGCAACTGTAGGTATGCATCGAGAGCCGCCACCAAAATTTGCTGATTGCTCTGGCGCTGCCTGACACCGTGAATCTTCATTCGTTCGTAGCGCTCAGGGTCAAGCCGAACGGTTACTGCGATTGTCCCAGCCAATCCCTTTGGGGTTGATCTGTCAGTTAGTAGCGCTTGGGGGGGCGGCTCCGTAATGTGAGGTTCCGTTGAAACGCCATGCCCCTCTGCCCGAACAACAGTGGTCGGGGCAGCTTCCCCCTTCCGCGCAATCAAGCCGCCTTCAAGACGTGATGGATTCTTAGACATTAACAGCTTCCTTTACACTTTTACTTATTCGCGCGTTTACGTAATTCCACAATTCCGTAATTTCACGCGCGGAATTCGAGGTGGGGTCAAGTTCACCCACAGTACGGCCGTCAATCATACTGACTGCAAAATCCACCCTATGGTGAACGGTCACAGGGGCAACCGTGCCGTGCTGGGATAAGGCAATAGCAGCCTCGCCAGTAATTCGCGCCCGAGCCGTCGCCCCGTTCACGACGAACACCATTGGTTTGCCTGAGCTTTCTACAAGGTCAACGGTCGCGCCAACTGCACGAAGATCATGGGGGCTTGGGCGGGTAGGAATCACCACCAAGTCTGCAAATTTTACCACGGTTTGAATGTTGTCGGTGATAGCCGGGGGTGTGTCGATGATTACTAGATTGATGCCCATACGCTCCAGCTCTGCGAGCTGGGGACGAAGATTGGCAAGCTCACCTCTCACAAAAAGCGGCGTTTCAGCGGTTCGGGCATTCCACCAAGCGGCGAGGCTACCTTGAGGATCAGTATCGAGCAAAGCGACAGGGCCAGCCCCAGCACGATCAGCCTCTACGGCCAAGTGACCGCCAAGAGTGGTTTTGCCGACTCCCCCTTTCTGTGAGACCATTGCCACAATACGCATTTACGTAATTCCCCAAATGATTAGATTGCGCAAATAAGCGCTAACGTAATTACTGATTAGCGTCAATTATTGTTTACTGTTTTACGCATTTACGTTTTTACGTAAATAATCAACCGTTAACTTTATTGTTGTCCTGACAATGTACACATGCTATACGGCGTGGGAAAGGATATAGTCATGGCAATGATACCTGAGAGTCGATCTGAGCGCGTTGACCTGCGCATGACACCAGCTGCCAAGCGCACGCTGATGGAGGCGGCGGCATCAGAGAACAAAACACTGACCGAATTTTTACTGGATAGAGGGCTTCAAGCGGCTTTCGACACGCTCGCTGATCGCCGGACCTTCGTTCTGGATGACGCGCGCTGGGATGCCTTCGTGACTGAACTTGATCGGCCACCCGCTGACAATCCGCGACTGCGCCAACTCCTTATGCGCAGGCCGGCTTGGGAAGCGTGAGCGCTACAAATCCAGGTTCACAGGAACTTTCCGCTCCGCAACCGCTCGGCTCAGAACATGAACTCGATGCCTTTGCGAGCGGGGTCGACCAGCTCGACGACTGGCTAAAGCGTCACGCCATGCACAACGAGGTTGATGGTGGGTCACGAACATTCGTTGCCTGCACCGGTCGTAGGGTTGTGGGCTATTATAGCTTGGCCGCCGGGTCGGTAATTCGTGGAGTGGCGACAAATCGCATTCGACGCAACATGCCTGACCCAATTCCGGTTGTGCTGCTTGGTCGCTTGGCGATTGATGCCGAATGGCAGGGCAAGGGACTTGGTGCCGATCTTCTCCGCGATGCGGTGCTCCGTATGCTGACGGCCGGAGAAACCATCGGCGTTCGGGCAATTTTAGTGCACGCAATCTCTGATACAGCAAAAACTTTTTATGAACGGCACGGCTTTCGCCCTTCACTTGTCGAACCCCTAACCCTCATGATTACGCTGAGTGAGGCTCGCAGAATGCTCGCCGGCAATCACTGACGCGGGCGCTCACTGCCCCAGCCTGGAAATCGTCGCGGCGCTCACATCGTAGCTGCGCGCCAACTCTTTCAACGTCGCGCCCTCGGCCCGGCGCCGCCGGGCCTCTGCCTGTTGCTGCGGGGTAAGGGCAGGGGGGCGGCCCATGTGCTGCCCCCGCGCCGTCGCCCGGCTGCGGCCTTCGGCCGTGCGGGTGCGGATCAGGTCACGCTCCACGTCGGCCAGACCACCCAACACGGCCAGCATCAGCCGTCCGGTGCTGGTGCCGGTGTCTGCCCACGGCTCCGCCAGGGAGCAAAAACGTGCGCCGGCATCGGCGATCTGCTTGACGATGGCGAACAGGTCGAAGGTCGAGCGCGCCAGGCGATCAATGCGCGTCACCGTCACCACGTCGCCAGCGGCCAGGTGCTTGAGCATTTTCAGAAGCTCTTTCCGGTCAGCCCGTGCGCCGGTCACCTTTTCGCGAAAAATCCGCGCACACCCGGCCGCCTTCAACTGCTCAAGCTGGGCATCGAGGGTCTGGCCGTAGGTGCTGACACGGGCATAGCCGATCAGCCGGGTAGGGGGGGCTTTTTCGGTCATATCTTATGCAAATCGTAACCCTTTGAATCTCTTGGTGCAAGCGGAGTTTGCAGAAGTCTTAAATTATGCCGCTTTCGCAAGATGCTTGTGTGTTGATACGAAATAAATTTTGACGGCCTGGCGCATAAATTGCTCAATCCCGACCGATGATTGATAAGTATCAGCAAGCCCAATTGACAAGTAACAGTCGCTACATATAAATTGTTCTATAATGGATTCCTGGTTCCTTATAACCTATAAAGTGCCATCTGAGCCCTCGAAGGGGCGGGTTGCTGTATGGCGTCGCCTCAAGAGCCTGGGTGCTGTCTACCTACAAAATAGCGTTTGTCTGTTGCCTAAAACCGACGACCATCTGAGACAACTTAAAATATTAGACAATGAAATTACCGAAATGAACGGTGAGGCCGTGCTGCTGGAGACGGTCGCTTTGGATCGCACGGAACAGGGCAAAGTCATAGCTCGCTTCAAGGCCGATCGAGACGAGGAATATAGGGCGTTTCTCGAACGATGCGCCGGTTTCGAGGCCGAGATCGCCAAAGAGATCGGGCTTCAGCGGCTCACTTATGCTGAATTGGAGGAAGTAGACGCGGATATGAAGAAGCTAAAGGGATGGCTTGAAAAGATCCGGAAGCTTGACTTCTACGGTGCGGCCCTTGCCGAGGAGTCCACCAACCGACTGCTTGGTTGCGAGGCATTGCTCGACAGCTTCGCCCAACTTGTATTCGAGGCGCACAACGAAAACCAAGATCAATCGTCGTGATGAAAGAAGCTATCGGCCGAACAGCCCATACAAGTCCTATCAAGCAAGCGCAGACCGGCCGAGGAATCCTTTTTGTCGCTGTGATTGTACGAAAAACTCATGGCCGTCGCTTTTTCCCACTCATTTTTCTCAGCCTCGGATTGGCGGGGTGCGCCACTTACAAACCACAACCAATTAATCCCGCCGCTTCGGCCGCAGCGCTTGAGGCGCGAAGCCTTAACGATCCCGGATTGATGGAATTTCTGCAAAAGGCTGATCCAACCGGCCATGGCTGGACCCTGGAGCGCCTCACCTTGGTCGGCCTGTATGAACGGCCAGAAATTTTAATTGCCGAAGACCAAAAACTCATTGCAGAAAGTTCTTTGCAGAAGGCTACAGCCTTGCCAAACCCAACCTTGTCGCTCACACCGACCTATAACGCGACAAATCTAATGCCATCACCGTGGAAGATTGGTCCAATTTTCAGCTTTATGCTGAGTAGCCTGGCGGAGCGGCCCGCTTTGATGCAAGCGGCGCAGGCTCATCTCGCCGCCGCTAAACAGGCTTTACCTATCGCTGCTTGGATGGTCCGCAGCCAAGTTCGTACCGCCATGCTCAATCTCTGGACCGCACGGCAATCGGAGGCGTTTGACATGCAGGCCCACGCATTGGCT
>JAGWIL010000273.1 GCA_028866335.1 Rhodospirillales bacterium | reverse complement strand
AATCAGCCATTGCAACCACAACGCCAGAGCCGCATTCGCCTCCAAAATCGCGCGCAGAACAGAGCCAACCGTCAAATCCAACAACGTCGTAGCCGCGCCTTGAACAGACGCGGCCATTCCCTCCACAAGCGTGGAGAAATTTTGCAGCGATAATTTCATTTCAGCCTATACAGAAAAGGAAAGAAGCGCGGTCTGACCTGTCAAAGCGTCTACATAGCTGACGGACGCCATCACCGTTCCATCATCCGCCACGCTGGCAGAAACTGAAGGTGCGGGAAACTGCATAACCTGCGGTTCAAGTTGCATCTGCGTGCGAATAACACCTGAAATCAAGTCCGGAATACCGGGTCTGCCGACGAACTGCCCCAACCCCGCCCCGTATGTAAGCTGCCAGATATAATCACCGGCGTTGGTCAACAACCGCCTTAGCACACGCTGCTGCGTTAGGTCCTGTGCATCCGCTACGGCAAGGTCGCCGGTTGGGCCAATCTCCAAATCTCCACCAAAAAGCAAAGACAAATCCGCCATTAAACAATCTCCGTCGGCAATCCGGTTATTCCGCCGGGAGCAGGATGCAGATGCTGGTCATACGCATTCCGAAAGGCGGCCAATGTCCCATGGGCGCTGCCCTGGTCTGCAATATCGCCGCTTACAATCAAATTGCCTTGCACATGCACGGTCGGCGCGTTCATTTGAATTGTCCCATCGGTCATCAATTTCAAAAAACTGCCCGATTGGTGCTGCAACCATAGCTCTCCGGCTGGTGCGGCCAACGGCTTGTCCTCAGATGACCATACCGCACCGGCAATCACGCCCTGCTCGGCATCACCTTCCTGCGCCAGAATTATAACTTGCGTTCCTGGCGGCAAAGGAGCTGCCAGCCCCCAGCCATTCCCTACCCAGGGAGACATAACGGGCAACCAGCCGCTTTGCACATTTTCCGGCTGTATCATAACTTTCGCTGAAAACGTTGATGGATCAAAGCTCGAGACAAGGCCAAACCGTACGGTTCCCGTTAACCCATCCAACCCGCCTGCCCCGGCTTTTATCATGTTCCAAAGCAGTTCCATTCAACCAACCACCGCGTAAGCTTTAACCATCTGTACAAAACCTTCTCGCCCGCTCAACCGGCGCTGCAAAGACATCACAACATAGCTATCATCCAGGCTGGAATTCGTGCCCGCCAGCACCAGCGTATCCCCCACACCAAGCGTTGTGTCTCCCGGCATCCGGCCAAGCAAAACCTTTCCATGTTGGCGTACCATAGCGAGAACGGAAGATGCATAATCGCCAGCCTGCGCCATCGTCATGTTCGGCCGCACCAGGTTTGTCGGCGTCCCTGCGCCAACACTTTGCTCCATCACCCTCTTGCTGCGTGTATTCCAGGACCGCACGGCAACCGCCGCTGGAAGCATTGTCACCAAATCAACCTGTAACCCAGAAAAACTCTCCGGCGTTACCAAAGCCTGCGCCGCGGTCGCCATTGGGCCAAAGTTTAATGTGCCATTGCTTACAGAAACACCAAATTGTTGCGCCTCCGCCAATCGGCAAAGCAGGTTCCACTCCGTCGTCGCCTTGGAACCAACGCTCAATGCATTCCGTGAATGATCAATCTGATAATATTGCCCCACCGGCTGCGCCGTCTGCGTCACATTCGGCGCCAGGCCGTGGCGCAACGCAATCGTTTCCGCCACCTGGCTCGCGGTCTGGTTTAAAAAACTCTTGGCAATTTCTGCGTCAATCAATAACGCAGTCTGGTCACGCCCTTGCAAGGTCGCGGTATTCGCGGCCATATCAATTCGGATATTCTCAACCTGCCCAACCAACACAACAACAAAACCAACCCCATCGGTCGAGATCTCAATCGTTACCGGCACATTGCCCAACGCCGCGAACGCGCTAATACCCAGTGCGGGTGCCGTCCCCATGGCAAAAACCGCCCGAAACCGCCCAGCAATAAACGACCCCGGTGCCTGCACCTCCAAGTCGATCAGCCCGCCCACCGGCACACCATCCAGGCTTATCCGGGCCCGCGGCTGTTCAAGCGGCAACGCCACCTCCAGCGGCGGGGTTTATCTCAGGCAGCACCAGCGTATTCACCCCCTGCAAAACTGGGTCGGATAGATTATTCGCTTGTGCGATTCTAATCCATTGCGTCGCATCCTGGAGATACTGCGCCGCCAGGGTGAACAGGTTTCCACCCGCCACAACAATAATCCTGCGATTCATGGTAACTCCAACCCGAGATTTGTCGCCGCCCGGTTCACATAACCAGACATTCCAGAAAGTCCGGCCAATCGCGCCGTGCAACTGCCAAGCCGTCCCAACGCGGCAATGCCTATCGTCGGCGTAACCGCGCTGTTCAGAGTGGACGCCGCTCCGGTCAACGCGCTACCGCTCGCCGCCATCGCCCCGGAGATTTCGCCTTGCACAACGCCCAATGTTGCCAAGCTGGCACCAGCCAGGCCCATTGCCGAAACGCCCGCTTGTCCACTCAGTGCTGATGCCGCCGCCAAATCACCGGAGATCAAATTCGCAACAGGCGCCACGGCATTTGCAGAAGCTGAGAGCGGGTCGGTCACCACCACACATGTAATCGTAAACGGAATCAGGTTCGGCTTGTGATACTCAGCGCTAAACCCAGCAATCACGACAAGATAATAAAACCCCTGCCACACCAAAGGCAGTTGCGCGCCCAGCACCCGCGCCGTATCCAAAAGCTGCGCGCGAGACGCGGCATCGGACCCAGAAAAAATTCCAGAAAATGAAATCTCTCCATCATCAATGCCCAGCGCCTCAACAATCCGTCCGCCACCGATGATATTCTGCACCGCCAGGCGCTGCTTGCCACCGAAGCTGATCTTCTCCGGCACCTCCATGTCACGAAAGGCCACATCACCCAGCGAAAGTACGACACTGCTCATCTCATTCGCTCCAGCAAAGCT
>JAGWIL010000272.1 GCA_028866335.1 Rhodospirillales bacterium | reverse complement strand
CGGAAGGCCACCAGCAGCTCGCGCGCGTGGGCGGCGGGCACGCCAGATTCGGCCAAAGATTGGCGCAGCCTTGTGGCGCTCACGCTGCCGGTATCCTGCGCGCCGGTCAGCACCGCCTCCATCGCGTCCAGCCGGGCGATTTTTTCTTCCGGTGAAAGGGTCGGGCTGTCCGAGATATCATCCGCGTTGCGGGCAAAATCGTAATAAGCGTGCACCCTGGCGCGCAGCGGTTTGGCGATGAGCAGCGAGGCGACGGGGAAATTCTCATCGCCCTTATCCTTGCCAGACCATGCCTCCACGCTTTTGCCGCTTTTGACGCGGGTGGGGGCGGTGTTGTCGTTCGCGATCATGAGGGCTCCCCGGTATAGGCCCGCGCTTTCCACTTTGCCCCGCGCCCCAGCCAATAATTCACCGCCGAGCCGATGGTGGCGGCCATGTAGAACAGGGCGATGGCGGGCAAGGCGATGGCATAAGCGCGGTGAACTTTATAGCGGTCGAGCGTCGGGAAATAGGTGAGCGCCGCGATGGCCCAGATGGCTAGCCCCAAGGCCGCGCGCCAGCCAAAGCCGGTGCAAAATGTAGCGAAGGGGAAAACCAGCCACACCAGCGCCAGCCCGATGATGGTGCCAGCGAGAACGAACGCTGAATACCGCAGCTGGGTGAAGGCGGTGCGGGCGATCATGTCCCAGATATCCTTCGCATTCGGATAAGGCCGGATGGAGGTGGCAAGCCCAGAATGGCCGAGATAGAGGGGCCCGGTTTTCTTCACCTTGGCGGCCAGGGTCACATCGTCGATCAACGCGCCCTTCATCGCCTCCAGCCCGCCGATGCGCACCAGCGCCTCCCGCCGGA
Source organism: Rhodospirillales bacterium (assembly GCA_028866335.1). The sequence goes on along the minus strand of JAGWIL010000272.1, from coordinate 2,094 downwards.
TCAGCACCGTGCCGCCCGCCGCCGCGGCGACGTGAGCACGGGGATCATTCACCTTCGCGAAGGGGTACAGCATCTGGAAGAAATAGATGAAGGCGGGGATGAGAAATTTCTCCGGCAGGGAAATGCAGTTCAGCCGCACCATCTCTGAAACCATCTCCAGCCGGTCGGCCTGCATCTTCGCCACCAGCGTGGCGAGGTGGCGCGGGTCGTGGGTGATGTCCGCATCCGCGAACAAAATCACCGGCGCGGAGCTGGCCGCCACGCCCTGGGAGAGCGCCCAAAGCTTGCCGGACCAGCCAGGCGGTTTCTCCTGCCCGGTGAGAATGCTCAGGCGCTCATGCACACCCGCCGCCGCCGCCGTGCCGTCGGTTGAATTATCGTCCACCAAAATCACGCGGAAAGTTCCGGGGTAGTCTTGGTTCACCAGCGAGGCGATGACCGGGGCGATGGTTTCCACCTCGTCCCGCGCGGGAATGATGATGTCGACATCCAGCACTTCCAGCGGCGTGGCGGGGAGTAGTTCCGGGCCAGAATCCCAAAAGCGGCCGTGGAAAAAAGCAAGGTAAAGCCAGATGGCGAATGTCAGCAGCAGGATCATGCAAGCATCCCTTCCTTGCGGAACCACACCAGCGCATCTTCCACCGCCCGCGCGGCGGGGCGGGGCGCATAGCCCAGCTCAGTCATCGCCTTTTGCGGGGAGAAGAACATTTTTTTTCGTGCCATCTTCAGAATATCCGGGGTCATCAGCGGGGTTTTGCCGGTGCGTTCGGCAATGCGCTCCATTGCCCAGGCCAGTGGCATCAGCGGCGCCACCGGCAGGCGGATGGAGGGTGGCTTGCGCCCGCTTTGCGCCGCCACCAGGGCCAGCAGCTCCCGCAGCATTAAATCCTCACCGCCCAGAATATAGCTCTCGCCCTGGCGGCCTTTTTCTAGCGCCAGCAAGTGCCCGGCGGCCACATCGTCCACATGCGCCACGTTCAGCCCGGTATCCACATAAGCGGGCATTTTGCCCCGCGCGGCGTCCAGCACCATCTGGCCGGTGGGGGTGGGTTTGATATCTCCGGGGCCGACAGGGGTGGAGGGGTTCACGATTACGATATCCTGAGTCCGGGCTAATTCACGCACCGTCTGCTCGGCATCGTATTTGCTGCGCTTATAGGCACCCACATGATGCTCCGGCTTGATCGGGGTGGTTTCATCGGCGGGGGAACCGTCCTCGGTCAGGCCCAAAGCGGCAACGGAGCTGGTATAGACAGAGCGTTCCACCCCGGCCTTTTCGGCCTCGCGCAGCAGCGCCAAGGTGCCGTCGATGTTCACGCTCCGCATCGCCGCCTCGTTGGGCACCCAAAGCCGGTAATCGGCCGCCACATGTAAAAGATATCGGCAGCCTTGCAGTGCGGCTGGAAAGCTCGCGGGGTCGGCAAGGTCCAGATAAATCGTTTCCGCATCCAGCCCGGTCAGGTTGCCCCGGCTGGAGCCCCGCCGCGCGGTAACGCGCAGCTTATAGCCAGCGAGCCTTGCCGCGCGGGCCACTGCCGCGCCCACAAACCCGGTGGCACCCGTTACCAGCACCAGATCGCCTTGCGCCACTTCCATTTCCCCGTGTTTCGTCACTGTGTTTTGCCGCCATCTCGCCCTGGCGATATACCCATCGCGACACAAGCTGTAGAACCCATCGCAGCTTCTGGCGCAACTCTGAGGATGTAGATGTACGATCTTCCCCTTGTCCCAACCGAGGCCATGGCGAGCGAAGCGGTTGTTGCCACCGCCGACCGCAATGCCAGGTTCTGGGAATTTCCCGAGGCGGGACCGGCGGCACCGGGCTCGGATGCGCATTACCGCATGTTCACCACCTTATTGGGGGCCACGTACAACCCGTATAAGCCCGCCGTGCTGAACTGGCCGGTGCTGGAGCCGGATGCGTTGAACCGCATCACCTCGCTGCCGATCTGGGATATTGCGGTGCAAACGGAGAATAAGGCTGCCGCGCGCGTCGCCTTTTACGCCCAGACGGTGCCGCACCCCGCCCTGCGCGACGCATTGCTGCATATGGCGGGTGAGGAGGCGCGGCACCGGGAAGTGCTCTCCCGCCTG
>JAGWIL010000271.1 GCA_028866335.1 Rhodospirillales bacterium | reverse complement strand
CGCCTGGCAGCGCGAATGGCAGATTATAAAAGGATGAGCCTTTCCAGGGCATTTTCAGCCCTGGGCTGGCGGCGGCCGGGCATGGCGAATACCGCCTTGCTTGGCCTGCCGGCTTTGTGGTTCGCGGGGCTCTACCTCGCGGCCATTGGTGCGTTGCTCATTACGTCTTTCTGGACAGTCGATGACCTCAGCGGCAACCTCATTCCTGGCTTCTCGCTCGTCAATTTCCAGCAGCTTTTCTCAGGCCCGGTTTATATTCGCATCGCCCTACGCACCATCGGCATTGCCGCGGCGGTTACCATCACGGATGTTATTCTCGCCTGGCCGGTGGCCTATGCCATGATCCGCCTGGCGGGTCCGCGTCTGCGCGCGGCGATGATGGCGGCGGTGATGGTGCCGCTTTGGTCCAGCTATCTGGCGCGGGTTTATGCGTGGCGGCTGATCCTCTCCCATAACGGGCTGCTTAACTGGGCGCTGATGGAGATTGGCCTTCCGCGCGCGCATATTGGCTACTCCAATTGGGCGATGTGGATCGTGTTTTCTTATCTCTGGTTGCCTTTCATGATCCTGCCCGTGGCGGCGAGCGTGGAGCGGATTCCTCCCAGCCTGCTAGAAGCCTCGGCGGATCTGGGTGAGCGCGGTCTTGCCACCTTCCGCCGCGTGGTCCTTCCCATGGCGCTGCCCGGCATGGTGGCGGGGGCCATCTTCACCTTCTCCCTCACGCTGGGGGATTACGTCACGCCAATGTTGGTTGGCGGTCGCGGATCAGACTTCATTGGCAACGTGGTTTATTCAAATGTGGGTGTTACCAATAACATCCCTTTCGCGGCGGCCTATGCGGTGCTGCCCTTGGGCGTCATGGCGGTGTTTTTGCTCATCGCCCGGAAGTTAGGAGCCTTCGATGCGCTCTGAAACCCTCATCTGGGCCGTGGTGGCGGCTATCTTTGCCTTTCTCTTCATCCCCATCGTGGTCATCATCCTTTACGCCTTCTCGGCCGCGCCCATCCCGGCCTGGCCCATTGCGGGCTTCACTCTGCATTGGCTTGGCGACACTTGGCAGGATGGCGCGGTGCGCCAGGCCTTGGTGCTCTCGCTGGAGGTAGCCTCGGTCGCCACCCTCGCGGCGATGCTTCTGGGCACCCTGGCCTCCATGGCCGTGGCCAGAATGCGAAGTGCCACGAAGGAGGTGGTGAGCTTCATCGCCGTTTTGCCCATTGCCCTGCCGGGCATTCTCACAGGCATGGCCTTGGCGGCTTATTTCGCGTTCTGGGGTGTTAACCTCTCATACTGGACCATCGTGGCCGGGCACGCGACCTTCTGCGTGGTGATTGTCTATAACAACGTGGTGGCGCGCCTCAGGCGTATGCCCCGCTCGCTCACCGAGGCTTCGGCGGATCTGGGGGCGGATGCGTTCCGCACCTTCCGACTTATCCAGTTGCCGATGATGGCCAGCGCCATCGGGGCAGGGGCGTTGCTGGCCTTCGCGCTCTCGTTCGACGAGGTGATCGTGACCACCTTCACCGCCGGGGCGCAGAACACCTTGCCGCTGTGGATTTTCGGCGCCATTCGCCTTGGCCAGCAATTGCCGGAAGTGAATGTGGTGGTATTTGCCATTATTTTGTTCACAGCGGTGCCGGTGCTGCTGGCGCAGAAGCTGATCGGCGAATCGGGCCGGGTGGCGCGGTAATCTGCTGAGCCTTGGCTTTATAGACAACTCTGCGAATTTGCCGAGATAATTTGCCGAGATACGGATGAAGTCTTCATAGCAAAATGATTTTATAAGTTTTTTCTACTGTCTGGCCGTAATGTTTTGGATTTTGTGAGAGCACGTATACGACCGAGTACGAAACGATTAGGGTGATGTGGCAGGGTGTATTTGTAGGCCGTTAGGAGGGCTTTGTGTGGAAGGCATTGGAGCAAAATTTTGGGGCGCCGCTAGGCTAGTTATCTTTTTTACGTCTGTGTTTTATATTGCTTCGGCGAATGAAACGGTAGCTGATTTTGATAACTTTGACGCTGCTCTAATATCTGTCTTTATTTTTTTTGGTCTATCTGTTTGGCTGTTTCTGCATCGGAAACGCACGGGGACAGGACTAGATACGTCGATTTCGTTTTCAGGACCATTTTGGCCCATGATTTATCACCCATACCAATTCTGGACACTTTCGTCAGTAACGGCGATTTGCGGAGGCATTGTAAATATTTCAGCAGTGTTCGTTTCAGGGCACGGAAGCAGCACAATAGGATTTGTGTCTTTTTTCATGGGAATTTCAATAGCTTTAGCCATTGGCATTCAGCGCTACATTCCGCAGCCGTAGAATCAAGACGTCGTATACCCAACCTGTTGTAACGCGGCGTTTTTAATTCGGTTTTATCGAGTTTACTTTGCGTGCAAATCTAGCCCGCTCCGACTTAAGCGGATGTCGATATCAGTTTTTAACAACCTCCTGTCTAATTGTTTATACACATTTCCAACCAAAAGTTAGAAATGTTCCACGTGGAACATTCGAGGAACAAACCCCGGCCAGGCCGGTCTCAGGCTTCCGGGGCGTCCTTGCGCAGCTGGTCCAGCGGCACTAATTGCCCGTTCCGCTCGAAATGCCAGAAGGTCCAGCCATTACAGGAGGGGGCATTCTGCACCGCCGCACCCACCTGATGGATGGAGCCGCGATGGCTGCCGCTTACCAATGCGCCCTCGGCTGTTACCTCGGCGGCGAAGCGGCGTTGCCTGTCCATCACCTGCGTGCCGGGGCGGATGATGCCGCGCTCCACAAAACTGCCAAAGGCGATTCGCGGCGTCTCTCGCCCAGAGGGCGGGGCCACCACGGCGGTGCGCGGCGCACGCTCCTCGGCCCGTAAACGCCCCCAGGCGGCTTCCACATAGGCCGGGTGGCGCTCAATGCCGATGAAATGCCGGTGCAGACGTTTGGCGACCACGGCGGATGTGCCCGTGCCCAG
>JAGWIL010000270.1 GCA_028866335.1 Rhodospirillales bacterium | reverse complement strand
GCTGAGATTCTGCCGGAGCTTTTAAGGCGCGGCGTGAAACCGGACATGCTGACCGATCAGACCTCTGCCCACGACCCGGTGAATGGCTATCTGCCCGCTGGGTGGAGTGTCGCGGAATGGGAAGCCAAGCGCGAGAGCAACCCGAAAGCCGTTGAGGAAGCGGCCCGGGCTTCCATGGCCGCGCATGTGCTCGCCATGCTGGAGTTTGTGAAGATGGGCGTGCCGACCTTCGATTATGGCAACAACCTCCGCCAGCGCGCCAAGGAGCAGGGTGTTGCCCATGCGTTCGACTTTCCCGGCTTTGTGCCTGCTTACATCCGCCCGCTTTTCTGCCGGGGCATCGGCCCGTTCCGCTGGGCCGCACTCTCGGGTGACCCGGAAGATATCTACAAGACCGATCAGAAGGTGAAGGAGCTGCTGCCGGACCATAAACATCTGCATCACTGGATGGACATGGCGCGGGAACGCATCTCCTTCCAGGGTCTGCCCGCGCGCATCTGCTGGGTTGGGCTGGGGGACAGGCACCGCCTCGGCCTCGCCTTCAACGAGATGGTGGCCAAGGGTGAATTGTCCGCCCCGGTGGTGATCGGCCGTGACCATCTGGATTCCGGCTCCGTCGCCTCGCCCAACCGCGAGACCGAGGCGATGCTGGATGGCTCGGACGCGGTCTCCGACTGGCCGCTTTTGAACGCGCTGCTCAATTGCGCATCCGGCGCCACCTGGGTCTCGCTGCATCATGGCGGCGGTGTCGGCATGGGCTTCTCCCAGCATTCCGGCATGGTGATCTGCGCGGATGGCACGCCCGAAGCCGCGGCAAGGCTGGGGCGGGTGCTCTGGAACGACCCCGCCACCGGCGTGATGCGCCATGCCGATGCGGGGTATGAGATTGCCCAGGATTGCGCGCGGGAGTTCAAGCTGGACTTGCCGTCGCTCTAAACGGGGCATTGGTTTTGATTTTATTATCCAAAAGATACATAGTATCGACTTTATCAAACATCAGTCGCCTGCCAATGGTTATGTTGGGCTGTTCCAGCCTGCAGCGGAGTAAGAGATGATCCACAAGCGCATTCGTCCGTTCAACACCAAGGACACCTACCCCGAGCAAAAGCTCGATAACGATCTCTGCCAGGCGGTGGTGACGGGCAAGACGATCTATCTGCGCGGTCAGGTGCCGCAGGATTTAGATACGCGCGAGAATGTGGCGGTGGGTGACCCGGCGGGGCAGACCGAAAAGGTGATGCAGAATATCGATTTGCTGCTGCGCGAATGCGGCGCCACGCTGGAGCATATCTGCAAAGTTACGGTCTATGTCACCGATATCCGTCACCGCGAGGCCGTGTATCGCGTTGCCGGGCGGTGGCTGAAAGGCGTGTATCCGGTATTCACCGGCCTCGTTATCGTGGCCCTCGCCAGGCCGGAATGGCTGGTCGAGATCGACGTGATCGCGGAATTTCCATGAACGAAGCGAAATTACGTGGTGACCTCGCAGCCCTTTGCCGCCTGGCTGCCAAATTCGGGTGGCAGGAGGCAACGGCCAATCATATCTCGCTGGCGGTTTCGGGTGATGGCACGCAATTCCTCATCAACCGTCGCTGGCGGGATTTTGCCACGCTGAAGGCTTCGGAACTGGCGCTGCTGGACAGCAACGCCAGTGAGCTTCCTGAGGATATCGACAGCACCGCCTGGGCCATTCACGGTGCCATTCACCGGCTGGTGCCGCAGGCGCGCTGCGTGGTGCATTTGCACCCGGCCTATGCCACGGCACTTTCCTGCCTTAGGGACCCAATACTTTATCCCGTGGACCAGACCAGCGCACGTTTCTTCAAGCGCGTCGCCATCGACAGTGCCTATGCCGGGATGGCCGATAACCGCGCCGAGGGCGAAAGACTGGCTAAAATACTTGGCAAGAAGAAAATATTGATGATGGGCAATCATGGCCTGCTAAGCATTGGCGAGAGTGCCGCGGAGGCATTCGATGCGTTTTATCATTTCGAACGTGCGGCACGGACTTTGATGTTGGCTTATGGCACCGGCAAAAAACTCAACGTGCTGCAAGATAAGGTAGCAGAACAAACAGCCCTGGCCTGGGAGAGTGAGCCGGAATTTGGCGAAGCGCATTTTGCGCAGATGCGCGCGGTACTCGATCAGAGTTACCTGAACTGATCACTCGTCACCCGGCACACCGTAGGATGGCGCAGCCTCCGGGTTCAGCGCCCGCGTTACGTAATCATACATTTGCGGCTGCCAGAGTTCCCAAAGCCGGGCGAGTTCAGCCAACGGTTCATCATGCCAGTCCACCCGTAAATCGGCGATGGGCCAGGCTTCTTTGTCCACCACAATCAACCCGGCGGATTTAACCGGCCCGGCCTCGCCACCGGCCGCCAGCCCCGCTTGCATCGCGGCGATCACCCGCGCGCCAAGCTCGTCATGCGGGTTGGTTGCTGAGAAAGCCTGGATAACCGCTTGCGGCACGTTGGCATTGGCCAACAAATTTCCGGCGGAAACAGCGTTTGCGGCCTGTGCTGAAGCAAATATACCTAGGGTTTTTGTGCCAGAGTGAACGGCCGTGCGGCCTTGAGCGTCCAGAACCGTGAGCTGGCGATATGCCGAATAGCTGGCGGCAGCGGTGATTTTTACCATCGCCTCATCAGCGCTCATTCCGACGGCCAGAGCATCCAGAAGTTGTGGCCCTAAGCGCGGGTCCGTCACGTTCTGGGTGGTGGCAGCCCCTATCCCCGCGCGCGCGAAGGCACAACGCGCGGCCACGGCGGGCGAGGAGGATGTTACGGCGGCGGCAAATTGCCCGCTACGGGGGCAGCGCGCAACGAGTGAGAAGGTCATGCAAATGCTCCTGGGCAGTCAATCATGGTTTCGGCGGCAATCTTGCTTTTGTATAATATTATCTTGTGATACCTTGGTTCAAATTTTCTGAGTGATAACGCGATGCGCTTTACGCTGAAA
>JAGWIL010000269.1 GCA_028866335.1 Rhodospirillales bacterium | reverse complement strand
CAGGCCGACAGAGACGCCTTGGAGTCTTTCCATGTCGGTCAATTTGGACCGCTGACACCGTTCCTGCTTAACGCGACCAACGACAACACGCAGACCAATGTTGCGCTGGCCGGTTCTGTCGATGGCGTGAATAAAGCGTTCCAGATCCCAATCCCCGCGCAGGGGCAGCTGGTGACGTGGCAGGTATATGCCGGTGGCACCGCGATTTCATCGAACGGCACCGGCACGCCTGCCGCGCCAACGCTCGGGCAGGTAGCTGGCGGCGCGAAGGCGGCGCGGACATACTACGTGCGGATCGAGTACGTCGACGCGGCGGGCGGCACGTCGACAGCTTCGGCTGAGGCGTCGCTGGCTGTATCCGCGAGCAGCTTGCTCACCGTCGCATCGCCAGCCAGCGCCCCAGGGGCAACGCAGTGGCAGGTATTCATCGGCACCGCAGCCAATGGCGAGACTCTGGCGGCGACGCTTTCGATCGGCAGCAGTTACACCGAGCCGACCGGCGCACTGCCTTCCGGTGTCGCCTATGCGACCACCGACGGAACCACCTTCGCCGTTTCCAATGCTGGCGCGGTCACCTTTGTGCAGGCGCCGGCCGCGGGCGTTTCGCTGACGTGGACGGGCACCTATGCCTACCTCGTGCGCTTCAAGGACGATAATTTGGAGTTCAACCAGATGCTCAGCCAGTTCTACGAGGTGCAGACAATCACCTTCAGGACGGTGCGATGAAAACCGTTTCCTCTGGCTTCAAGTCGATGCTGACGGGCAACCAGGCGCTGATGGTCGCCGACCTCTACACGATCACCCTGCTGTCCGGGACGGTGCTGTACTACACCGACGCGCCGCAGAACATCACCATCGGCGGCAATACCTACCTCGCCGCCGTGCTGGACAGTGCGCCGGGCTTCCAGCGCGGGGCGATCAAGCTGGCGCTGGGCCTGCAGGTCGAATCTCTGGCGGTGGACATTCTCTACGACGGCAACACGCGGATCGAGGGAACGACACCGGGCGCGTTCGCCAACGCGGGCGGCTTCGACGGCGCGCGGATCAAGATCGACAAGTTCCTCACGACCTCGCTGGCCACGACCACGAACGGCACGGTCAACCTGTTCACCGGCACCGTTTCGGATATTTCGGCTGGATCGGGCAAGGTCTCGCTGAACGTGTCGAGCGATCTGGTGTATCTGAACGCCGCGTTCCCGCGCAACTACTTCCTGCCGCAGTGCAATCACGCGCTGTTCGACGCCGGCTGCACGCTCAGCAAAGCCACCTATGCAGTCGCGCAGACGGTCGGCAGCAGCACGGCCACCAGCATCACGCAGACGGCTCTCACGCAGGCGGCGGGCTACTTCGCGCTGGGCTATGTCGTCATCACCTCGGGCGTGAACGCCGGCCTGACGCGCACCGTGCGCACCTTCGCCTCGGGCGTGCTGACGCTGCTGTATCCGCTGCCATCGGCCTGTGCTGCGGGTGACGCCTTCACGGTTTACCCCGGCTGCGACAAGACGCAGAACACCTGCAGCACGACGTTCGGCAACCTCGCGCACTTTCGCGGATTCCCGTTCGTGCCGACGCCGGAAGTCATCGAGCTAGGCACCAATTCCAGCCCGCCAGCGGACAACGCGGGCGGCGGGGCAGGCTTGGGTGGCGGCGGCGGTGGTGGCGGCATCGGACGCGGCCCTGGCGGTCAGAACGGCCGGTTCCTGCAGCAGTGATGGCGTATAATCAGGTGCTATGAAAGCTAGCGAACTGATCGCAGAGTTGCAGAAGGGTATTGCCGATGGGCGCGACTGGGACGTGGTTACGTCTAGCGGTAATCCAGTGCAAGTCGTCTACAACATGCCCACGTACCTTGACAGAGGACTGGGTCTCAAGCCTTACATCACATTGGCATGGAATGATTGCACGGAAGAGATACATCCTCCGCAGGTCACCTGCAACATGGTCTGAGAGACATTCAAATCACACTAAGCCCTGCCTAGCGCGGGGCTTTTTTTATGGGCGCAATCCGTGAATCAGCAGCAAGAGATGATCGTGCGCGAGGCCATGAAATGGGCCGACCCGCCCACCCCGTATCGCCACCAAGCCGACATCATGGGCCTCGGCGTGGACTGCGCCATGATCCTCGTGCGCGTGTTCTGCGATCTCGGCCTCGTGCCGATGATCGACCCGCGACCCTACGCCACCGACTGGCACCTGCACCGCAGCGAGGAAAAATATCTCAGCTGGGTGACCGACTACGCGACGAAGGTCGATGAGCCGCAGCCCGGCGACGTCGCCCTGTTCAAGTTCGGCCGCTGTCTGAGTCACGGCGGCATCGTCGATCAGATCACCCCTGAAATCACCATGATTCACGCCGACCTGTACGCGGGCATCGTCGAACGCACGGAAGTGCGCCGATGGGCTGACCGTCTGGCCGGGTATTGGAGAGTTGCCCAGTGAGTACCCTGTTCGGTGGCGGCACGCATGCGGTAGCGAAAAGCGCAACCCGCGCGATGGGCATCGACCTGCAGGGCGCGCAGTACGGTGCGCCGATCCCGGTGGTTTTCGGGCAGAACAAGGTCGCCGGCAACGTCATCTGGTACGGCGACTTCACTGCGACAGGCCACCAGCAGAAACAGCCCGGCAAGGGCGGCGGCGGCCAGTCCTCGACGACCTACACCTACAGCAGCAGCTTCGAGCTTGGGTTGTGCGAAGGCCCCGCGAACATCGTCAACGTGTACCAGGGCAGCAGCACGGTCAGCCTGAGCGCATCGGGCGGCATCGGCTTCAGCGGCACCGTGGGCCAAGCCGCATGGTCGCACCTATCCGGATCTGCAGCACTTGGCTACTCCGGCACGTCGCTGGCGGCGTTCCAGAACCTGCAGCTCGGCAGCTCCGCATCGCTCCCAAACTTTAACTTCGAGATGGCGGGGCGCAACCAGTTCGGTGGCGGCGTGCTGGATGCCAATCCGGCCGACATTCTGACCGCGAT
>JAGWIL010000268.1 GCA_028866335.1 Rhodospirillales bacterium | reverse complement strand
ACGCTGAGATAAGCCTGGGTGATGCTGGCGGAGCTCGCAGAATTTTCCGCGGTTGTGTATTGGGCGGCCAGGCTTTTTAACGTGGCGGAGCTTTGTTGGGTCATCAGGGTAATCTGCTGGTCGATTGAGTTGATGGAGTCGTTCAACGAGGTTGTTTGCGCGCTGATAAAACCGGTGATGCTGGTGCCGGAGGTGGAGGCGGTGCCAGAGGTGCCAATGGCGCTGGAGGTGATGTTGCTGAGGCTGGTGTAAAGCTTGGAAACCAGGCTGCCGACGCTGGCAGGGTTTTTGGCATAGGCTGAGGAAAACGCCGTGCTGTTGAAGCTGACACCGCCCGTGCTGGTGATGGAAAGCCCAATAGCGTTGGCGCTGAGTCCGCTGGATTCCAGAGTGCTCACCGCGCTCATCAATTGATTTTTGAGGTTGGTAGCGGAGAAATTGCCCAGCAACGGGCCGGTTTTGGCGGAAGCGGAAGAAGCGGCGCTGGAGGATTTTGCAGCGGCGAATTTGGTCTCACCCGCGATCGCCGAAATGGCGGCGTTCAGGCTGGTGGCCACACTGGAAACATTGTTGGAAAGCCCGGCAGGGGAAGAGCTGACCGAGAGTGCAGCATTGCCGGAACTAACCAGCGAAATGGTAACACCTGTAACGGCGCTGCCCAGCGTGTTGGTGGAGCTGGTGAGGGGAATGCCGTTCAGCGTGAGCGAAGCATTGGCGGCGGTTTGCGCCAGAACCTCGCTGCCGGGGGTGGCGCTGCTATAAGAGAATTGCGCCAAGGCTCCGGTGCCGGAAACCGAGAATGCCGCGCTGGCACCGGTGCCGCTGCTGTTCAGCACCATTCGCGTGCCAGTGCTTGTGCCGATGAGAGAGGCTTTTACCCCGCCCGCCTGTTTGTTGATGGTGGCGGCAATGTTATTCAGCGTCATGCTGCCGGAGCCGAGCGAGATGGTTTCGCTTTTGCCGCTGGCCAATGTAACCGCCAAAGTGCCGGCCCCGCCGGAGAGCGTGCTGCCGGCGGAGCTGATAAGCCCGGAATAAATCTCCTGCGATTTCGCCAGGGAAATGCTGGTAAGATTATAAGTGCCGGTGGCCGCGGTGGCGCTAACGGTGGCGGTGGCGGTGGCGGTGTTGCTGCTGGTAACGGCGCGGCTGTTGATGGTGGAGAGGGATTTGATGTTGGCAAGACTATCCGACAGTGTGGAGACAGCGCCGCTGATACTGCCCCAGGCGGAAATAACCGCTTTGTCTGATGATATTTGGGTCTGAAGATTGGTGATGGGCGCTTCAAGGCGCTTCGTGACCGTGGCGATCTGTGAATTGACCGCGGAGGAGCTGAGCGAAGACACAGTCGACATGGCGCACCTGAAAAAACCGGATGGAAAGCGTGTTGGCCGGGGCAATATGCCCCGGCCAGATTAACCAAATGCTTACGGCAGCAGGGAGAGATAGCTCTGCTGCAACTGGGTGGAAGATTTCAACGCCGCCACACCGGACTGCGCCTGGATCTGCGCCTGGGTAAGCTGGTTGGCCACCTGTGGAATATTCGCATCCTGCACCACACCCAAAGCCGTGGTCACGTTCTGGCTGGTGGCGTTGAGGTTGTTGATATTCGCGGTGAGGCGCTGCTGCACGGCGCCAAGCTGGCCGCCCTGGTTGTTAAGCCCTGCCAACGCGTATTTAATCACGTTGATGGCGTTGTTAGCACCTGCGGTGGTGCCGACATTGATATTCGCCAGCGAGTTCAACGTGGCCGCACCCGCCAGTTTTGCCGAACCGCTAACGGTGAACGCGGCGCTGGACTGGAACTGCACCTGCCCCTGCTGAACATCGCCCGTGACGGCCAGATGAGCTGCGGCGGAGGTGACGGTGCCACCCAGACCTGCGCCAGTGCCCGTGCCGGCGGAAGCGAATTTCACGTTCTGGCCGTTCTGCTGGGCCAGGGTGAGCTTGCCGCTGGCGCTGGAAGCCACAATGCCGCTGGTGCTGGTCTGCTGGTTGATCTGCGAAACAACTTCAGAAAGGCTGGAGGCGTTAACAGCCACTGCGCCGCCAATTGTGCTGCCAGAGCCAGATGCCTGCAGCTTGAACTTGATGTTGCCGCTGGCGCTGCCAGCAACGCTATAAGTTACGGTGTTCGTTGCCTGTGCCTGCACGCCGGTTTTGCCGGAAATGTTGCTGGCGGCCTTGGCAACTGCCGCTGCGGATTCTGTGGCGGTTGTGGTAAAGCTGCCGGAGCCGCCCGTGGGGCCGGTAACCTTTACGGCGGCACCGGTGAACGCACCTGCGGCCGTGACCACGCCGGAGGATGCGTTGGAATAGGCTGTGCCTTTGCCGGTGGCGTATTCGCCGATATTGGCGGCGGTGGTGTTGCCGATGGAAAGGCTCAGCGTCTGGCCTTCATTGGCACCAACCTGGAACTGTACGCCGGAGAAAGAGCCGTTCAGCAGGTTGATGTTGTTGAACTGGGTCTGGTTGGCGATGGTGGAAACCTGGCCGGTGAGCTGGCCGACGAGCGTTTGCAGAGACTGCGCTTCCGCCGGGGTCTGCGTGCCGTTGGCGGCCTGCACGGCGATGGAGTTGAGCTGCTGCACAACGCTGATCTGCTGGCCGATGGCGCTCTGCGCCGTTTGCAGAAGCGAAACGCCCTGGTTGGCGTTGGAGGTTGCCTGGGTAAGACCGTTGAGCTGTGAGGTGAAGCCCTGGGCGGTGATGTAACCGGCGGGGTTGTTGGCGGGGGAGTTGATCGAGAGGCCGCTGGCCAGCTCGCTTTGCAGCGAGTTATTGGTCTGAGATGTGGCGGCGATGGAATTAAGCGCGGAGAGTGCGCCGGAATTGGTGAGAATAGAACCTACGGCCGACATGGATTGAAGCTCCTTGGGTTGGGGTTGCCGTACCCATTCATTCGCTTCAGGCTTGGAAAGTTTTCATGCTAGCCAATAAAATTTTCACGCGCCGGTCAGTTCAGGCGCAATTCCACGCCTTGCGCC
>JAGWIL010000267.1 GCA_028866335.1 Rhodospirillales bacterium | reverse complement strand
GTCGATATATTTAAGCGATTCTTCCACCGTCACGGCGAATTGCTCGTGCGGGAAGGGCACGTGGTAAATTTCCGCCGGCATCGGGGCGAATTTTTTCTTGTAAGGCAGCACCTTGCCGGTCATCGCCATCGTCAGCATGGTGCGGCCATGATAGCCGCCGGCGAAGGTGATCACGCCTGGGCGTCCGGTATGGGCGCGGGCGATCTTCACCGCATTTTCCAGCGCCTCGGCCCCGGTGGTGAAGAAAATGGTTTTCGCCGGGCCCTCAATGGGGGCGAGCGCATTCAGTTTCTCGGCCAGTTCGATATAGCTGTCATAGGGTGTGACCTGGAAGCAGGTATGGGTGAAGGCCTCCAACTGCTTTTGCACAGCGGCGATGACTTTCGGGTGGCGATGCCCGGTGTTGAGCACAGCGATACCGCCCGCGAAATCGATATAGCGTTTGCCTTCGATATCCCAGAGCTCGGAATTTTCTGCCTTGGCGGTGAATACGGCATGGGCATTGCCCACGCCGCGCGGCACGGCGGCCATGCGGCGGGCCATCATTTCGCTGTTTGTGCTCATCTGGTCGCGTCTCCATCCTGTGGGTTCGTTTAAGATTATAAACACTCGGGCGGGGGGTGGCCAGTTATTTTGCTTGTGGACACCTATGTGCTGGTGAGCCGGATGAAGCGCATGGCGTTGGCCAGATCCGCCACAAACGCCGCGCGCTTGGCTGCGTCGGCTTCGTCTTCGCCCCATTGTTCGGCTTGCCAAAGCTCGTCCAGCATGGCGGCGGCGCAGGCGGTTTTGGCGTCCAGCGCGCTTTCGGCTGTGGCCAGGCCGAGCACGAAGCTGCCCAGGGCGGGGATAAGCACGCCCAGCCCCGCCAGTTCGTATTCGGTGCGGGGGGAAAGCAGGGCTTCCAGCTTGTCTGCTGTGCCGGGTGGCTGGCTCACCGGCATCAGGCCGTTCGTAGTGATGAGGCCGATTCCATGGGTGGAGTCCAGCCAGCTTAGCCAGGGGTCCCATTGCGCGTGCTGGCGTGCGATGAGAGGTTCGGGGCTTTCCGCCCGGTAGCAGAGCAGGTCGTTCAGCCCATAAGCGGCAAGCTGGGTGATAATGCTGGCCCGATGCGGGGTAATGCGCTCATGCGCCGTGCAGGCAAGCTGGGTGAGCGGCAGGTCGTCAGGTGACAAATCAGTCCCGGCGGCATCCCATTCTTCCGCAATCGCCTCGGCCAATGCCCGCTGAGGCACGCAAAGCTGCGCCCCGCTGGGCATTCTCACCACGCGCTGGTCAAGCTGGACAGTGAAACCTCCCGCCTCCTGGTGCGGGGTTGCGTGGGACCAGAAGCGCTTCATTGGCCGAGCAACCCGTTCAGCAGGCTGCGCGGGGTGTTGGTAGGCTGGCTGGGGGTGGTTGCAGGGCTGGGGCTGTTGGCGGGGGCGGATGGCATTGGCCCGGGCTGGCCCATGCGCGCCAGGCTGAGGGCGGCGGGGCAGATATCGGCGTTGCCGCCGGTCAGCGCGCCCACCGCCTGGCCAAGCAATGTATTGCCCCCCAGCGCCTGTTGCAGCGGGCTGCTCGCCAGGCCCGAGGCCGCCTGCGCTGCGGCGGAGATAGCCGATTGCGGCGCCACGCTATAATTGGGGGCCAGGAAGGTGCCACCAACCTGCACCGGCACGATAACATTGGAACCGCCGACTTTTAAGCGGGGTTTCAGCACCAGGCCCAGTGTTTCGTCGGCAAAATTCACCGTGCCGCCGCCTTGCATAAGCAGGCGGCTGGAATCGATGGCGAGTGCTTTAACGGTGCCGCTGCCATTGGTGGAATCCACCCGCAACGCCGCGCAACGCAGAGAAACCGGCCCAGGCGAGGCGGCGAGGCTGGCAGGCAGCCCCACCGATTGCAGCGCCCCGCCGAACAGGCGGCCCAGCACGCTGCCATCCACCACGCCGTTCACGCTGGCGAGGCCAAGCTGCCCGGTGATGGTGGCGAGCATATCCGGCAGCGTATTGCCCCGGGCGGAGGCGTTTATTTGCGCTTGCACTGTGCCCTGGGCCAGGGCGGGCAGACCAAAACCGTGCAGGAAGGGGCCGAGGGCCAAAGCCGGGGCGTTGAGTTTGAGTGTTTCGGCAGCGGGGTCGACGCTGGCATCGATGCTGCCGGAGGCGGAGACGGCCCCGCCGGGGGACTGGCTGGTGAGCGGGTTGACAGTGAGCAGGCCGTTATTCAGCACCGCATGGCCTTGCAGGGCGGTATAATTGGCGCCGCCATAGGTCAGGCTGTCGGCCTTCAGCAGCACATCCGCGCTGGTCTGGCGCAGAAAGTTCAGTGGCAGGGCGATATTAGGCACAACCGAGGCGGGCTGCGGCTGGGCGGGGGCCGCAATGGCGGGCGCGACCTGGGCGGCTGGCCAGGCTGCCAGCAGCGTATCCAAATTTGCCTGGGTAATGGAAAGGTCGATCTCCAGCTTTGGCGCGGGGTTGAAACTGAGGCTGGCATCGCCGCCGAAACTGGCATTGTCCATGGTCGCGGTCAGGCTATTAAGCCCGATTGCCTGGTTAAGCCCTTGGCCGCCGGGGTCGATCAGCGTGGTTTTCACCACGATGTTCTTCCAGGCGGGAAGGGGCTGGCCTGCGGCGGCGGAAAGGGCGGAAAGATCGGGGATGTTCAGGTTCAGCGCCAGGGCGGCACCGGTTAGGCTGCCCGGTGTAGCGATGCCGCCGGTTAAGCTGGCGCTGGCATTGCCAAGGCTGGCGTTCAGGCTTTCGCTGAAGCTGGCGGCAGGCGGGGCGCTGGCGGGCAACAAAGCGGGGGGGATAAAGGCATTAAGCGCAGTAGAGTTGCCCTGAATCACGAAGGGCAACGGCCCCAGCGTGCCATTGGCGCTGAGCGTGGCGGAGCCGCCGAGTGAGGGCATCTGTGCAGTCAGCGCCGCCAAAGTGAGGCCGGGATAGAGGCTGGTGAGCGCTGATTCACCAGCCTTGATTGAAACATTGCTGATCGCGGGCAGCGG
>JAGWIL010000266.1 GCA_028866335.1 Rhodospirillales bacterium | reverse complement strand
TGGTCCGTGGCTTTGGGCTCAGGCACGTCTGGCGGCGTGCTTGCACCGCTGTTGATAATCGGAGGCGGATTAGGTGCGGTATTGGCACCCTGGTTGCCCGCTGCAGCACCAGGGTTTTGGGCGGTTCTGGGCATGGCTGCGATGATGGGCGGCACCATGCGCGCACCGCTGACCGCAAGCTTGTTCGCGGTGGAGCTGACCGGCAACCACGAGGTTCTGCTGCCGGTTATCACTGCTTGCATGGCGAGCTATGCGGTAACCGTGCTGGTTATGAAGCGTTCAATCTTGACCGAGAAGCTGGCGCGGCGCGGGCACCACATCACGCGCGAATATAGTATCGATCTGGCGTCTCTGGCGCGCGTACGTGAAATTATGGCGGCACCGGTTGAAACGCTGGAGGCTGCCATGAGCGTGGGGGAGGCGATTGATTTTTTTCTGGCTCCGTCGCACCGGCACGGCGCTTATCCAGTGGTCGACGAAACCAAGCGGTTCATCAGCCTGGTTTCACGCGCCGACATTCTCGATTGGATTGGCACAAAATATCCGCGTGAGGTAAGCCTCACCGAAGTATTAGCAAAGGCGTCACCTCCTACCGCCTCACCCAACGAGACGATATCTGCTGTTGCTGTCCGCATGATAATGCGCCGGGCACCACGAATCCCGGTTGTAGATCCTGAAACGCGAAAGCTGGTTGGCATGATATCGCGAGGCGATTTGATCAAACTTCGCTGGCGCGAATTTGAAGCAGAGACGATCCGGGAAGCTTATTTTCAACGGAGGCAAAAACAGAAGGCACAAAATCCACGACAAGAAATTTGATCTTTGTTGCCTGATTCCGTTGGTATGAGCGCACGGAAACTCGAAAGATAAATGTTTCCAAATTCTGTATTGGATTTGCTTCTTATTTCGCTTAATTTAAGTTGTGTTACTTGCTTTAAGGCGCGGAGAAAAAATAAAAACCGCCGGTTGGCATCCAGTCTACAACCTGCATTTCAAAATGCTTTCGGAGTTTTAAAATGCCAAATGTCGTATATGTAAGCTCTAACGGCTCCCGCAAATCGGTTGCGGTTGAAACTGGCACGAGTGTCATGGCCGCTGCCGTAGAGCACGGCGTGGACGGTATTGTGGGGCAATGCGGCGGCAATGCCATCTGCGGAACCTGCCATGTCTACGTCAATCCGGATCAACTCTCCCTGCTCGAACCGATCTCGGACGATGAAGACGCAACACTGGAAATCGTGGCCGCCGAAAGGCGTTCAAACAGCCGACTAGGCTGCCAGATTTTGATGAAGCCGGAACTCGACGGTTTAATTGTCGAGATGCCGGAGTACCAGCTTTGACCAGCGATTCTACGGTTGTAATTGCCGGGGCGGGGCAGTCTGGCTTCCAGGCGGCGGCGTCTTTGCGCGAGCGGGGGTTTGGCGGCAAGATTATTCTGGTGGGGGATGAATCCGGTTTGCCATATCAGCATCCACCTTTGTCGAAAGCCTATCTCATGGGCAAGATGGATCGCGCGGCGTTGCGGTTCCGGCCCGAGGCGTTTTTTACCGATAACGCCATCGAACGCCGGGCTGGCGTTAGGGTCAAACAAATTGACCGGGAGGCGCGGCAGGTCGTGCTTCAAGACGGTGAAACCGTGGCTTATGACCACCTCATACTCGCCCTGGGTGCGCGTAATCGGCCTTTGCCAGTGCCTGGCTTCAACCTGAATGGCGTGGTGCAGCTTCGCAACATAGACGATGCGGATATGCTGCGTGGATTCCTGGATACGGGCGGCCGGATTGTGGTCATCGGCGCGGGATTCATTGGGCTCGAATTTGCCAGCGTGGCGGCAGAGCGCGGCGCAGAGGTAACAGTTATTGAAACAGCCGACAGGCCGATGGCGCGGGTTCTTTCTAAAGAAATGTCCGATTATTTTCGCGCCGCGCACGAAGCCCAGGGTATCCGGTTTAAATTCAGCGCGACCGCCGCGAAGCTTATTGGCGAGTCCAGGGTAGTGGCCGTTGAGACCAGTGACGGAGAGCGTTTTCCGGCGGATCTTGTGCTGGTCGGCATAGGGGTGATCCCAAACACGGAGATCGCCGGGCAAGCTGGTCTTGCGGTTGGCAACGGCATCATCGTGAATGAGCATCTCACGACGAGCGATCCGTTTATTTCGGCAATAGGGGATTGTGCGCTCCATCCAAACCCTTATGCGGTGAATGGCAGCATACGGCTTGAATCAGTTCAGGGGGCGGTGGATCAAGCGCGTTGTGTTGCTGATTGCCTTACCGGCCACCCAACGCCCTACGGGAGCTTGCCGTGGTTCTGGAGCGAGCAAGGATCATTGAGGCTACAAATCGCCGGGCTGACCCAGCCGCATGACCAGATTGTGGTCCGCAACGCAGATTTGGATGGCAAGGAAGGTTTATCGGTTTATTGCTTTCGTTCTGGCGGGCTAATAGGTGTGGAATCCGTCAACCGGCCGCTTGACCATGCCCTTGCCCGGAAACTACTGGCCGCTGGACGAGAAATGCCAAAGCTAGAAGACGTCGCCAATCCGGCGTTTGAACTCAAAAGCTGGGGGAAAGCATAAGGCGGCGCTCCGGCAAGCCGGGCGTCAAAAATTTGTCACGCTATAGTCATATGTAAAATCCATGAAATTTAAAAAAATTATGTGATTTTCAGCAACATTTCCGTCACATTTTGTTGCCGAAGCTCGCTTTAGAACATACTGGCTGCCCCTGGTTACATCCGTAAGCTGGGGCTCCGATGAAGGCAGAATTCAATCGTTTCTTTTTACTTTATGCAACGACGGCACTTTGTACTGCGGCATGGAGCGGCACGGCGTTCGGCCAGACTGCGCCACCAACAGAGACACTGGATCTCGGCTCTGTCACCGCAACGGCAGGTTCAACGGCGACCGTAGCACCCAGCGCAACCGGAACCCAGGCGCAGGCGATACGGCAGCAAAAACTCGCACCAAACATCATCTCGGTTCAGCCAGCCTCGGTTATGCGGAA
>JAGWIL010000019.1 GCA_028866335.1 Rhodospirillales bacterium | reverse complement strand
ATGCGCCAAATGGCGAGGCTGCGCCATGCGGCCGCGCGCGGCGAAAGCGCGTTCTACCAGCACCTTGGCCCCATCGCCGATCATGTTGTGGACTTCCAGCAGGGTGAGCGGGGCGAGGCCGTCTGCCGCCAGAACTTCATTGAGCTTCGCGGTAATGTCAGGTGCCGCGTCGATCAGCGTACCATCCAGGTCGAAGATCACCGCGCGCATGAAACACTCCGTCGTAATAATTGAATCTCCTGTCCTTTGACACAGAGCGGGTGCCAGAGCTACCGCAGATGCGAGACCATGGAGAATAGGGCAGATGTGCGGAATCGTAGGGGTTGTAGGCCATTCTGATGCAGCGCCGCTGCTGCTGGGGGGGCTGCAGCGCCTGGAATACAGGGGCTATGATTCTGCCGGCATCGCCACGCTCATCAACGGCCATATCGGCCGCCGCCGGGCCGAGGGTAAGTTAAAAAACCTCGCCGCCGTGCTGCAGGCGGAACCGCTGGCGGGCACCACCGGCATTGGCCACACGCGCTGGGCCACCCACGGCGCACCGACGGTTGGCAACGCCCACCCCCATGCCACAGACCGGGTGGCGGTGGTGCATAACGGCATCATTGAGAACCATCAGGCGCTGCGGGCAGAGCTGGAGGCCAAGGGGCAGAATTTCTCCACCGAGACAGACACCGAGGTTGTGGCCTTGCTGGTGGATTATCTGCTGCAACAGGGGCTTGAGCCGATTGAAGCCGCAAAGCAGGCCTTTGCCCGGCTGGAGGGTGCCTATGCGCTGGCGCTGGTATTCGCCGGGCACCAGGAACTCATGATCGGCGCCCAGCGTGGCGCACCTTTGGCCGTGGGGTTTGGGGCGGAGGAGATGTATCTCGGCTCTGACGCGCTGGCCCTGGCACCATTAACCCGCGAGATCGCTTATCTGGAGGATGGCGATTGGGTGGTTATAACCGCCAAGGGTGCGACCTTCCATGATGGCTCGGGTGCGGTGATTCTGCGGCAAAAGAAACTGACGGCGTTGACAGGCGCCTCCATCGGCAAAGGCAATTTCCGGCATTTCATGGAAAAGGAGCTGCACGAGCACCCGGTGGTGATTGGCGACGTGCTGCACCGGATGCTTGAAAACGAAGCGCCGCGCCTGCCCGCCCTGCCCTTCGACCTGGCCGGGATAAAGCGCATTACCATGAGCGCCTGTGGCTCTGCCTTTTACGCCGGGCTCACCGCGAAATTCTGGTTGGAAAACCTGGCCCGCGTGCCGGTGGAGGCTGATGTGGCGAGCGAGTTCCGCTACCGCGCGCCGCCGATGGAAGCCGGCGGGTTGGGGCTGCTGGTGAGCCAGAGCGGCGAGACGGCGGATACCCTGGCGGCTTTGCGCTACATGAAGGCGGAAGCGCAGCAGATACTTTCCGTGCTGAACGTGCCGGAAAGCACCATGGCGCGTGAAAGCCATGCTATTCTGGAGACCATCGCCGGGCCGGAGATTGGCGTGGCCAGCACCAAGGCGTTTACCGCACAGCTCACCACCCTGGCCGTGTTTACGCTGGCCCTGGCGCGGGCCAAAGCCACGCAAACCGAGGCCGAGATTGCCCGGCTTGCCGCCTGCCTGCTGGAAGTGCCCGCCAAAGCAGCGGAGATTCTGAGCAATGACGCGCCCATCCGCAAACTGGCGGCGCGGATCGCCGAGGCGCGGGACGTGCTGTATCTGGGCCGCGGCGGCTGCTTCCCGATCGCGCTGGAAGGTGCGTTGAAGCTGAAGGAAATTTCTTACATCCACGCCGAGGGTTATGCGGCGGGTGAGATGAAACACGGGCCGATTGCGCTGATCGACAAGAGCGTGCCGGTGATTGCCATCTGCCCCTCTGGCCCGCTGTTCGAGAAAACCGCCTCGAATTTGCAGGAGGCCGCAGCGCGCGGCGGGCAGATTGTGGTGTTCTCGGATGAAGAAGGCGCTTCCAAGTTGGCCCCGATTGCGGCGGAAACGATTTTGCTGCCCAGCATCGACTCGTTCGCGGCACCTATTTTGCACGCCATTCCGGTGCAGATGCTGGCCTATCACGTGGCGGTGATGAAGGGCACGGATGTGGACCAGCCGCGTAATCTGGCAAAATCCGTTACCGTGGAATAAGCCTTACACCATCACGGTCCGCAGCGTGCCCACGCCGCTTATCTCGCCTTCCATCACATCGCCTTTCACAACCGCGCTCACCCCCTGTGGCGTGCCGGTCATGATAAGGTCGCCCGGTGCCAGGGCCACAAAGCGGGAAAGGACCGCGATGATATCTGGCACCGGCCAAATCTGATCGGCGAGGTCGCCTTCTTGCCGAAGTTTACCGTTCACCTGAAGGGCAATGCGCCCGGATGCCGGGTGGCCAATGGCGCTGGCGGGCACGATGACGCCGATTGGCGCGGATGCATCGAACCCCTTGCTTAAGTCCCAAGGCCGGCGGAGGCTTTTGGCTTCGTCCTGCATGTCCCGCCGGGTCAGGTCAACGCCGATTGAATACCCGAAAACGTGCGACAACGCCTTGTCAGCCGGAATGTTTTGCCCGCCGGTGCCAATGGCCAACACCAGCTCAATTTCATGGTGCAGATTTGCCGTTTCGCTGGGGTAAGGCGTGTTCTCCCCCGGCAACACCAGGGCATCCGCCGGTTTGGTAAAGAAGAACGGGGGGTCGCGGTTCGGGTCGCTGCCCATCTCGCGCGCATGGGCCGCATAATTCCGGCCGACGCAGAAGACCCGGCGCACGGGAAAAACCCGGCCATCAGCAACCGGAACGCTGATGGGTGCCGGTGGCGGAAACACAAACTCAGGCATCGCTTCAAATCCTTTTCAGATCTGCATCATAAAATTTGGCAAGAATGTGTTTTTCAATTTGATAACCGGCGGCACTTCCCGTTAAGCTTGGCGCGTTCACAGCAGGGGTAAAAAATGCACCCGAGCAAAGCCCTTACTGATCCATCCAGCCATAGCGCGCTGAAAAGCAGATTTCCCAACATCCGGGCGGGCAACCATACGGAAGAAAGGTTTTTTGTTGAAGACGGATGGGTGTTTCGCGAACACCATGGCAAATACGTGGAATGCGTATGCCGGAGCGACGAGGTGGCGGCCCTCTCTGAAGAGCTTCGCCAGGCTCTGCCGCGGCGGATTTAAACCCAGCCTGTTACTGGCCCGTGGCTGATTTGGTCGTGCCACCCGCCCCTGCGATTGGCACCGGCGAGCCGACAGTGCCCGTTGGGTGCAAAGCAATTTGAGGAACAGTCGGGTCATTAGGCAAAGTGGGGCTGGTGCCGGGGCGCTGCTTGGTCGGTTTTGGTGCCGCGGTTCCAGCCGGCGGTTTTGCAACACCTGGCTGCACCACAGAGCTATTGGGATTGGCGGTGATCTGCGCCGAGCCTGTAGCCGTTTGCGCAAAAGCAACGCCGCTGAACGAACACGCCAAAAGCAAAGCCAACGGCACCCGGATCATATCCCGCTCCTGATCATCTTGTGCACTATATATAGTGGCAAGCGTTTCACTTTGATATCCCGCAAAGCGTTGCGAATGCGTGCCAGACCAGCGTGGTTTGCGGGGCATCTTGCACTCCGCAGCAGGCCGCCTAGTTTACGCTCATGGATAGCGACTCTTTCCCCGTGATGCAGACCTGGCCCGCCTCACGCATGGCGGGTGCAGCGCCGTTTGAGGCCAGACAAGCTGCTCTGGCCGAAGAAACGCCGGTGAGCCTGAGTTATAACACCATGCAATACGCGGTGATGATGGCCACCGCACAGGATATTGAGGATTTCTGCACCGGCTTCTCCATAACCGAGGGAATTGTTGAGCGGGCGGAGGAAATTAAATCAATTGAGGTGAGTGCTGAGCCAGGGTTCGTAGCCGCGGAAATACGTATTCCCGCCGAACCATTCCACCGGCTTATGCAGGCGTCTCGCCGCATGGTGGTGGGGCGAACGGGGTGCGGCGTTTGCGGCACAGAGGATGCAGGGCAAATATTGCGCCCCCTGCCCGCCCTGCCACCCGGCCCACCTACCTCCCTGGCAGCAATAAGGCGCGCGTTGGCGGAGCTGGCGCAACACCAGGCCCTGAATAAAGCTGTTCACATGGTACACGGTGCCGCATGGTGTGGCCCTGAGGGCGAAATACGGCTGATCCGCGAGGATGTCGGCCGCCATAACGCGCTGGACAAGTTGATCGGCGCAGGGCTGCGAGCGGGGCAAAATTTATCCGAAGGATTTTGCCTGCTTACCTCACGCTGCTCTTACGAGATGGTGCAGAAATCAATCATAGCGGGTTTCCGCACGATTGTAGCGATTTCCGCCCCCACGGGGCTCGCCCTGCGCGTGGCAGAAAAAGCCGGGCTGACGGTTATTGCCATCGCCCGGCCAGATGCGCAGTTGCTATTCACCGGAAACGTGGTGGAATAAAGTTAGGCCACTACCCGCACGGGGATGGATTTTGCCGCTGGCGTGGCTGAAATCTCGTCGTGGTGGTCCAGCGGTAGCAGCGCGTTAAGTTCAGGAAAATACCCGGCCACGCAGCCGCGCGGCATTTCGAACGGATAAACGGTCAGCCCCTCCACACGGCGAAAAATATCATCATCCGCGATTGTCTCCAACGCCACCAACGCCTGAGCCGTGAGGTTGCGCTCGCGCATGTCCGCCTCATTCATGAATAACACCATGCGGCCGTCGTACACGCCGCGATAACGGTCTGTGTAAGAGTAGATTGTGGTGTTGTACTGGTCATGCGAGCGCACGGTGGAAAGGCGGAGCATTTCGCTATCGCTAACGGCATCGTTCTCGTGCACGCCTTCAAAAATTAGAAAATTTGCGCGGCCGCTCTCGGTTGTCCATTTGCGCTCACGCGGCGGGGTGTTGAGGTGAAACCCACCTGGCACGTTAATGCGTGTGTTGAAGCCATGAAACAAGTCCGGATAAACATCGGCGATGCGGTCCCGGATGAGATTATAGTTCGCGATATAGCTTTCCCACGGCACCACGCTGTTGGGGAGCGTCGCCATTGCCATGCGGCAAACAATCTCGACCTCCGAGCGCACCTCCTGGCTTGGCGGTTCCATAACCCCTCTCGATGCCGTGACATTGGACATCGAATCCTCAATGGTGACGAATTGCGGGCCGGTAGCCTGCATGTCGATTTCTGACCGGGCGATGACGGGAAGAATGAGCGCCTGTTTGCCATGCACCACGTGGCCGCGATTAAGCTTGGTGGCGATACCCACAGTCAGGTTAAGTCTGCTCATGGCCTCGTAACCAAGCGGAGTATCCGGAATGGCGTGAATGAAATTTCCACCCATGCTTATGAATACTTTCGCTGTGCCATCGATCATCGATTTAACGGTTTGCACCACATGGTGCCCGTGATGGCGCGGCGGGTTGAAGCCAAACACCTCTTGCAGCCGGTTTAGAAAGGGTTCCGTCGGCATTTCATCAATGCCCACCGTGCGGTCACCCTGCACGTTAGAATGGCCACGCACAGGGCAAATGCCCGCTCCCGGCTTGCCGAAATTGCCGCGCAGCAGAAGCAGATTCGCGATTTGCTGGATAACCCGCGCACCTTGCTGCTGCTGGGTTACGCCCATGCCATAGCAGATAATGGTGGCATTGGAGGCGATGTAGATATTCGTACAGCGGCGGATCTGCTCTTCAGGGATTCCGGAAACCTCCAGTATATCCTCCCATTGCGTGGCTTCAATATCCGCCTTCAAGGCCTGGAAGCCGTTTGTGTGGGTTTGGATGAAGTCCTCGTCCAGCACCGCCTCTCCTGCGGCCTGGCGCTCGAACATCACCTTCATCATGCCCTTCAACAAAGCCACGTCACCGCCGATTTTAATATGCACGAACTCGCTCGAAATAGGCGTTGAGCTGAAGGTTGCCATTTCCACCACATCCTGTGGCTCGGTAAAGCGGATAAGCGCCCGCTCTGGCATGGGGTTGACCGCCACAATGGAGGCTTTGCGTTTGCGGGCATGCACCAGCTGCGTCATCATGCGCGGGCTGTTGGTGCCTGGGTTCTGACCAATAATGAAGATGGCTTCGGCCCTGGCAAAATCCCCCAGAACCACCGTGCCTTTGCCGATGCCAATGGATTTAGGCAGCCCGCGGCTGGTGGATTCATGGCACATGTTTGAGCAATCGGGGAAATTATTGGTGCCGAATGCCCGTGCGAATACGGAATAGAGGAATGCCGCCTCGTTTGAGGTGCGGCCAGAAGTGTAGAACTCTGCCTGATCCGGGTTTTCCAGGGCATTCAGCTCCTGGCCGATAAGCTTATAAGCATCCTGCCAGGAGACCGGCACGTAATGGTCCGAAGCTGGGTCGTAACGCATTGGCTCGGTAAGCCGCCCCTGTTCTTCCAGCCAGTAATCGCTCTGGGCCATAAGCTCCGTGACAGAATGCTGGGCGAAGAATTCCCGCGTTACCCGCTTGCGCGTTGCCTCCACGGCCAGCGCCTTGGCGCCATTTTCGCAGAATTCCAGCTTCTTTTCATGCTCAGAATTGGGCCAGGCGCAGCTAGGGCATTTAAACCCGTCAGCATGGTTCATTTTAAGCAACGCCTGGCTGCCTTTTACCACCACGTTTTGCTCGCGCATTACCTTGGCCGTAGCCTTTGCCGCACCCCAGCCACCCGCGGGAGCGTTATACGTCTCAAAATGAAGCTTTTCAGACACTTGGCACACTCCTGAATCCGAATCGCGCAGGCACCCGCTTAACCAGCAGCACACATAGCCGCGCTTGATACAGTGGAGTTAGGCGAAGATACCGAAAAGCCTAGGGTTTTAACCCAGGCGCGAACATTAATTCCTGCCCAGACATGCCCCCGCTCATTTTTGCGAGCATAACCACCTGCCTTGGCCGCAAAACCATAGCCCAAAGTTAGAGCATTCGGGAAAACCCGGGATTATATAATTGGATTAAAAATTATCTGGCTTTAGCCTGAACCAAACTGAACTATCACTCTGGTGCGGGCGGTCGGAATCGAACCGACACTCTATCACTAGAACCGGATTTTGAGTCCGGCGCGTCTACCAGTTCCACCACGCCCGCGATGTGCCTTCTATAACGAGGCTAATATCATCTGCCAAGATACGGGATAAAATGTGGGCGACTGGGCTTACTCAAACCGGCCTTCGGGTTGGGCGCACTGATAAATCAACACTGTGCTGGATCTGGCCAAAGCCCACATGGGCCCCACTTGCAAGGCTTTTCCGGTTTGGTTATAGAGCCCCCCACCGGTCCCGAATAGCTCAGTTGGTAGAGCAAGCGACTGTTAATCGCTCGGTCGTAGGTTCGAGTCCTACTTCGGGAGCCATCCCCCGAACCGCGACTATAACGCTGAACTTCTAAGTACCGCGACGCGTTGGTGCATCTCTGGGTCGGGCGGCATTCCAGCCGGATTCTATTTTGGCATTAGCCACCGATAAGCGCTCTCCACCGCGTCGCTGATTGGACGAGATGGCGACCAATTGAGCTCCTCACGCGCCAGACTTATATCCAAAACGATATAAGAGACGTCAACCAGGCGCTTCGGAAGGAGTTCAACGCGAACTTTCCTCTGTGTTGTCTCCTCAACCATTTTTATCATCTCGGCGGTTGATCGACCTATGCCGGAGCCAATATTCCAAGTTCCCTGGCCAATTTCCGTTTCGGATGCAGCGATAATCGAATCCACGACATCACGAACATCAATATAGTCCCGCACCTGTCGGCCTTCGTCGAACAGCTTTATTGTCCCCCCCTCCAGAGCCGCGCGCAAAGCAAGAGATACGATTCCCTGCGCCTTGTTCGTCTGGTGAGGGCCGATAGGGTTAGAAACGCGAAGGATTGCATACGAGCCCCCCGTTACACGGCCAACAAACCGAAGCGCCTCTTCGATCAATAACTTACTTAGCCCATACCCGGATTTGGGCTCAGCGAGAGTTTTTTCTGAGGTAAGCAGGCCCGGCTGGTCGCCGTAGATTGTGCCGCCAGAGGATAAATAAACAATTCTAGCCGTTGGATTAATCTGTGCAACACGCCAGAAAGTCCGCGCTGCGAGGCTGATATTTGCGTCGATATCCCGCCAAGGTTCATCGGCGAAGGTCGACGGCACCGAGGCGCCCGCCAGATAGACAATGACGGAGGCTTTTTTTATCAGCTTGTCTCCTGCTGGTCCTTCGAATTCGTTAAGAGCCATAAAGTTGTCCACCGGCGCTTGGGTGCCACACGTGGCTTCGGTGCCCCTTGATACAAGTGTGGAGTGAATATGCAGTTCAGCAAGGCGATTTCGTAAGTTCGTGCCGATAAATCCGCTTCCACCCAATACGACAAACACAACCTGAATCTCCCGTGAAGCATTGCCTATTAAGCACTAAAAAAATTTTTATTTAGCTGTCACTTTGTATGCGTGGTCAATGCCAGAATATCCCGTCTTCAGGCTATCGGGAAGGGTACCGCTTAACTGTTGGGGTGGAAAGATAATCCCCGCTTCTAAACACTACCCAGTATTTCTATTGTCACGGCGCAACATTCAAATCTGGGCTATCTCAGACCCACGGAATTCCAGGGCGACGCCGCGGCAGCTTAAACCCGAGTTTTATAATTCAGGCTTGCCAGAATCAGCGTGATGCCAACAATTTTGGTTATCTGAAAACTGTGCATTAAGGCAACTATAGATAGCTTATTCAAATGGCGATATTTCTTCGAGAATTTGGTCAATTGGCGAACCAAAGAAGTAATTTTACTGTAATGTTTTTGCAAAGTTTACATTAGCTATATTTGTTTCACGGCATACCGAATTAAATCATTCAGACCAACGGTAGCGCTAACAAAAATAAAATGTGAGGAAGCATGAAACGCAACACAATTATCAATAACTCGCTAGGCTGACTATATTATCAAGAAATACTTGCATGATAATGAAAATATCATGCGGGTACAAATCGAAAACTCGTTATCAATCGATAATCCTTAATAATGGTCAAGTAAGTTTCGAAATGTAATCTCATTTCGGATAAAAACTTTGCCAAATGTGGATGTATGCATTGTCCTGTGCTGCGTATGCGGTAAAGGCCGGAGGATACGCACGACATAACGAACTCCAAAACATAAAGCACATTAACAATTATATGCTTGAGTGAAGGATACAAGAAAGAACTTTTAAATTACATAGCAATAATTCAAAACGAATCAGAACAAATATTTAAAGAACCGTTTTAGCTCGATGAGCCAAAACCATGTGGTGTTGTCCTGTGCAATTTTTTGACCACCGCCAACGTACTAAAGAAAAATCAAAGTTATTATAATAACTAACATGAGAGTGCGATAATGACCAAAAAATACAATCTCAAGATGAAAGCAACATTATCCGTTAGCCTGGCGTTTCTATCATTTTCTGGTGCTTTGCCTGCGGTAGCGGATAATGCGGGAACCCCTCCTTTATTAATCAAACAAATTGTTATACCCAACGTGCAGCCTGGTGATTTCGACCAAATGGCGTACGATCTGAAGCACAATCGGCTTTATGTTTCGGTCGAAGCATCCAATTTCATTGCGGTCTTTTCGCTTAAAAGCGGCAAATATCTAAAAGAAATTACCGGCTTAAAACTGCCACATCGTTTGGCGGTTGAAGAGGCGTCAGGCAACCTCATCGCCGTTAGCGGCGGGGACGATCAAGTAAACTTATATAGCCCCGAGGGAAAGTTGCTCACCAGTGTTCCAACTGGAAATTTTCCAGATGGTGGGATTCTACAAAAGAGCAAAAATGTTTTCTGGGTTGGTAGCCGCCTCGGCGCTGTAACCGAGCCAAAAGCTCAGTTACAGGAGATCGACCTCAGCACGATGCACGTCATTACAACAATCAATGTTCCGGCTTCAACATTGAAAGATGAGATTATCGACAAGGCACGTGATGTGCTTTTTGTAAGCATGAGAGATACAAACCAGATCGCTGTTATCAATCTAAAAACGAAAACCCTCTCTGCGATATGGTCTCCGCCTGGCCTGACGATGCCCGTGCCCTTGGCACTCGACCAGGCAGATCACCTGCTTTTCGTTGGCGCCAGAAATCCAGGCAAATTATTCGTTCTTAATTCGGATACTGGGCAGGTTCTGCAGACGCTTGATTCTGGTAATGTTTCAGATAGCATGGGATATGATAAGGAAAACAAGCAGATTTATGTTAGCACCCATACCGGCCTAAACGTTTATCATGTTGTAGATGGTAAGGTTGCGCCAGTGGTAGAAATTGACAACAAAGAAGGAAAATCTTCACTTCTTGTTGAACCACTCCAACAGCTATATGTCGCGGCACCTGTTATAAATGGTGGCCCAGCGAAATTGATGATCTATAAGGTCAATTAACAGCAAAATTTTGAGGCATCTCTGTTCATTTTGGTAACGGGTGAACGTGATGCCCGCCACCACATTTGTATGGGCAAGTCGGGTTACAAACCTGAATTTTTCCAGAACCTGGCTTGTCTGTAAGAAAAAACAAACCGATATGAAATCGTTTTCTTTTGCAAGCAGATAACGAATTTCAATTCGACTTTAAAACAATAAAAATAAGCTGCTGAAAAATCAATTAGCAAGGAGGAATCAAATGAGATCAAAGCTCCATAGAGCTTTATTAGCGACTGTATCAGGATGCATCGGTATTCTCGGGGCCGCTATCCCGATTTGGGGAATGCAAACCAGCTTCGCACACGCGGACCAAATGGCCTCAACCCCGACAGTTGATAACGCTCAAATTCAACAGGAATTCGCAACACTGCGTGCGCAGATTGCACAGTTGAACGCCAAGACAGACTCGCAGCAATCCTCAATAGATAAAAATTTATGGTATATGATTGGCAAAGGTGGCAACCCCATCTTTGTTTCAAAAGATGGTGGAACCAGCATGAGCATAAGTGGCTTCATGCAGGCTGATGCAACACTTGCAACTGTTCCACATGAAACCGGGTATTCCGGCGGCACGGCCCTACGGAAATTTCTATTTTCGCTCGGCGGAACAATCGATCATCATTTTGTCTATCATTTCGTGTATAACTTCGCCTCCACCGCATCATCTGGCATTCGGGCGGGATTGCTGGACGCATATCTTGGATATCAGGGTAAAATTGCAGGCGTCAACAATGTCTTTCTTGTAGGTGAGCAATTCCCTGCTTTCGGTGTTGTTCAAATCCAGCCAGGCACAGATATTCAGTTCATGGAAGATACCGTGGCTGGCAATATCTGGTCCGCCTCTAACCGGCAGCTCGGTGTTTCAGGGCGGCAATGGTCGAAGAATTTCAATATATGGTACGGCGTATTCGGCCCTACCAGCTCCGTCAACAGCACACCGGTTACGGGAACACCGCAGGTTACATATTCCGCCGAGCTTGAAGGCAATATTATAAATACGCCTGAAATGCTGCTGTCTATCAGAGACTCAATGCTATTCAACCGGTTCAATAATAACCCACAGGTTTTTGAGAATTTTCCGGACATCCAAAATTACGGTGCGAATCTGATTGCTACGCAATCACTTCCAATCGTCAGTGATTATGTCAACTCCCCGCGCGTTGACTTTGTTGACGGCCGATTGAACATGGTTGGAGAATACTACTACGTCAAAACCCACGAGACAGGTGACAGGAACCCAACCTTCAGCGGCTGGAATGCCATAATTGGTTGCTTCTTGAGCGATGATGGCTACACATACTCAGCGCCTGATGGCTACGCCGCCTCGCTTGATGTTAAGCATCCGGTGACCCAAGGCGGATATGGTGCATTTCAACTTTCCGGCCGCATTGATGAAACAAACCTGAATTATGCGGCCGATAATATTCATGGCGGAAACGAAACAAACATTACCGTTGGGTTTAGCTGGTGGCCGGTTTCCGCCGTTCGTGTCGAGGTAAACTACGTGAAGGTTTTACCAATTGGTGGCGCCCTGGCTTCCTCGCCATATAAAAGAGCGGCACCGAGTATTCTTGGAATGCGGTTCCAACTTAGATTTTGAATCTTCCAATTTTGTTCAGGCGGGCTGTGTAAACAGTACCGCTTGGGCGATGGCCTCCGCCAGTGCTTCCACGCCTTCCCCACCGCGGGCATTGGTGGCGATGATCGGCTTACCCGTACGGGCATGGCGTGCTTCTTCCAGCATCCCCTCTAAATTAACGCCAACATGCGGCGCTAAATCTGTCTTGTTAATCACCAGCAGGTCGCAGCGCAGCACACCTGGGCCCTTCTTGCGGGGAATATCATCGCCGCCTGCCACGTCTATCACGAAAATCCACCAATCCACCAAATCAAGTGAAAAAGTCGAGGCGAGATTATCACCGCCTGATTCATAGATTATCAGTTCCAGCCCCGGTATCGCGGCTTCCATGCGATCACCCGCCAGCATATTCAGCGTAGGGTCCTCGCGAATAACAGTATGCGGGCAGGCCCCCGCTTCCACCGCGCCCACGCGCGCGGGGTCGATAAGCCCAGACCGGCGCAGCCGCTCGGCATCCTCTGCGGTGACAAGATCATTGGTAATGACAGCAAAGTTGATGCCCCGGCGTTGCAACACCGGGATCAACGCCTCGATCAACGCCGTTTTGCCGGAACCAACCGGCCCGCCAATTCCAATTCGCGCAGCACTCATCTTTACTGTCTCCATCTCATGGCACGGGGTATAGTCCGCCAGTTGCCGCAATCCCGTCAAGGAAGTGCTGGTACAACGTCATTGGCCAGCAATGCCTGGCGCATTGCCTCGCCGTTCAGTGCCGCGGCGGCCTGCGCCCTGGCCCTGCCGCCCATGGCCAGCCGCAAGCCAGCATCATCGCCCAGCTTGCACAACCATTCCGCCGCGTGAGCCACATCCGGTTCGGCCCAGCGCGCGCCTTGCAATGGTTTATAGATGCCGGTCTTATCCTTTACGGTCACCAGTTCATAGCCGATGAGTGCCGCGCTGATTTCGTCCATAAAGACCATATTTCCAGACCATCCCGTTGCCACTACGGGTTTTCCGCGTAGCATTGCCTGCGCCAGCACCAGGCCGAAGCCCTCCGAGCGGTGCAGGCTGAGAATAATATCAGCCCGCGCCATCAGTGCAGCCATTCTCGCTTCAGGCCAGACGCCACTCACAACCTGAACGTTCGGCCCGGCCACAGCTTCAATTTGCGCGGCTTCACGTGGGTAAGCTGCCGCACCTTGCAGCTTCACAATCAAAAGCTGATCCGTCCGGTTCGCAAAAGCGCGTTTGAATGCAGCAACCCCCGCCAGTGGGTTTTTCCGGGTGAAACTGGAACCCAAGGACAGCACCATCAGTGTCACCGTTATATGGCTAGGCAGATTAAGCCCGAGCGCCTCATCCTCTGCGGGCAAGCCGCATAGCGCCAGCGGATAAGGCACCATGCGCACCCGCCCTGGCAGAACCGCCTCTAACGCCTGCGCCACAAATGGCGATGGCGCCCACACCTCATGAACATAACGTCCGCCTGCCACCCAGCTTTTCGGTACAACCGGCAGCTCCCAGGCCCAACTGCCAATTATCCGCCGGCGCAGCATGGTCCTTTCTGCCCTGGCCAGCATCAGCGGCAAGCTCGGCGCATTTACCGCCAGCAACAGCGCGGCATTTTCTGGAATATCCCCACTCGGTACGCGCCCCACCCCCAGAGTGACAGGGTAGCCACCGAACCCCAGCGCCTGAGCCCCTGCGAGCAGATGCCTCGCCGCCCCACCAAGGCCAGTCGATGCCTCCAACTCCCCGCCCACAGCCAATCCATAGCTGGGCGTTGAAGGGGGCGAATCGGCACGCGGTGTGAGAGCACTAGCGATACTGCCCAGTGCGGAACGCCGGGCTCTCTCTGGCAACAGCCGCCATACGCCATGACCAAGCGACAACCGATCAGACGCCACGAAACCTCCTTTACACCTCAAGCATCTCAGCCAAAGATTGCATTTAACGTAAATTTTTTAATTTTTCTGCAACTTTTAGTTTTGTTCAAATTCAATTTTAACTATGTTTAATATATGTCCGAACCGCTTTTGCTGCCGTACCACCAAGCTACGCCAGCGGCCTACCCGGTATCGGAACCCCCTGTCGGCGGCAACTTGCTTTGCGCCATGCGTTATGGCCCGCTTGGCGCGTCATCGCGTCTGCGGTTGGCGCAATATGCACCCTATTTAAGCGAAGCTGGATTCAACGTAAGGCTGCGAGCATTTCTGCAAGACGATTACCTGGCCGCACTATATTCCGGGCGTCAACGCGCGGGGGCCGCAATGGCGGCTTACCAACGGGCAAGAACATTGCGGGACGAAATAAAACAGCATGATCTGCTCTGGATTGAGAAGGAATTGTTGCCCTGGCTGCCGTTCTGGCTGGAGCGTGGCATGTTGCGGGAAACGCCGTATATCCTGGATTTCGACGATGCCTGGGCGCTGCGCTATGCCGAGTCGAATTCGCCACTTGTCAGGATGCTGCTACGGAACAAATTCGGCAAGTTGCTGCGCAGGGCAGAGCTAACAATCGTCGCCAACGATACGCTTTATCATTGGGCATTGACGGAAGGGGCAAGAAACATCCTGCTTCTGCCAACGGTGATCGATCTGGCGCGGTATGCGCCCTGCCCGCCGCCAGATGGCCCCTTCACCGTTTGCTGGATCGGCACACCCCTCACTGCCACGTACCTGGAAGCCATTGCTGAGCCGCTGCGTATATTAAGCCAGGATCAACCGCTTAAATTGCTCGTCGTCGGCGCGCCTGGTTTCACTTTGCCGGGCGTAAATGTGGAAAGCGTGGACTGGACCGAAGATACCGAGGCTGCCCTTATCGGGCGTTGCCATGCGGGCATTATGCCCCTGCCGGACACGGAATGGGCCAACGGTAAATCTGGCTATAAGCTGATCCAGTACATGGCGATGGCCCGGCCCGCCGTGGCCAGCCCAATCGGGGCCAATAACCGCATTGTGGTTCATGGCGGTACTGGCTTTCTTGCACATACATCGCAAGACTGGGTGACGCATTTGCGCGCGCTGCGCGACAATAACCGGCTTGCCGCCGATATGGGCCATGCCGCGCGGCGCCGCGTTGAACAAAATTATAGCCTGGGCGTTACCGCGCCCGTTCTTCTGGACACCATCACTGAGCTGCTTGGCAATATTGCAGCACGTAAGGCTGGAAAGCATTTTGCAACGCAGGCCCGCTGAGTTTAAAATTCTCCAGCCTGTACGGCGCGTGCCGCCCATAACCGCCGCGTGGTTTCGCCTGAATCACGCGGTCCATGGCCTGGGATGCATCCTGCGTTAGCTCCTCACCGAAATGAGCGTAAAT
>JAGWIL010000265.1 GCA_028866335.1 Rhodospirillales bacterium | reverse complement strand
CGCCGCCGCATGAAATGCTTCAGCACCATTGAGATGCCCGCGCTGACCCATTGCCTCGGCCCCGCGATCTCACCCGCCCTTGAGCGCGCAGGAACCGCGAAGTCCTTCAAGCCGATTCAAATCTACGGTCAATTGCTTCAACAATTACCAAAGGCCGCGCATGTCTGGTTTCGGCTGCATCCAGACACCATAAACACGCTGGCGTTCGAAACCGCCGGGTTTTCCAGCAGCGTGCAGTGGACAGTTGAGATTGCACCAACCGCTAGCGATATCTTGTGGAGACAGATGCGCGATAAAACCCGCAATGCCATCCGCCGCGCCGGAGATGTGTTGCAGGTCGAAATATCTGAGGATAGCGAATTTTTCCTGAACTTTTACAATTCCTGCCTGCGAGAAGCGGGGCGGAAAAACAGCTACGATCAAGACTGCCTGAAGCGGCTGGTTGCGGAAACAACTGAGCGTAATCGCGGGCGAATTTTAGTGGCGGCCAGCGCTGATGGTACACCGCAAGCCGCAATTTTTACCGTGTGGGACACAAAGCGGGAATATTACTTCATGTCCTCACGGCGGCCGGGTGCTCATTTTGGCGCGGTTAATCTGTTGCTCTGGCATTCCTTGCAAAACGCCGCTGCATGCGGGCGGATTTTTGACATGGATGGTATTCATGTCGTGGGGACGCAACTCCCTAATCTGCTGCTGCTTTCAGGCTTCGGCGGCAACATCGTGCCGCGTTATTGCGTCTCGCGTTCCTGCGCCGCGGAAAATTTTCTGCGTAAAGCGGGTCGCACCTTTCGGCGTTGAAACACCCAGCTTACACAGAGAAATATTTCGCGTGGCTGTTGAGCACCACAATGGCGCTGGTGCTTTGCTCAGGGTGGAGCTGATACTCATCCGATAGCGAAAGCCCGATCCGCTCCGCGCCCAGAAGTTTCAATATCTGCGCCTGGTCTTCCAGTTTCGGGCAGGCGGGGTAGCCAAAGGAATAGCGGCTGCCGCGATAGCCCTGGGAGAGCATCTTCTCCATGTCGCGGTCATCCTCCGCCGCGAAGCCCAGCTCCGCGCGGATGCGCTTATGGGTATATTCCGCCAACGCCTCGGCCATTTCCACCGAAATGCCATGCAAATAGAGGTAATCCTGATAGCGGTTGCTCTCGAACCATTCGCGCGCAACCTCCGAGGCTTTCTGCCCCATGGTCACGGCCTGCAGGCCGATCACGCCGCGCCCATCCTCCACATCGGGGAAGAAATCCGCGATGCACTCGCCATCCTGCTTGGGTTGGCGTGGCAGGGCGAAGCGGGCGACTTCATTGGTGCCGCCTTCATCAAACAGAACCAGATCATTCCCCTGCCCTGCTGCTTTGTAATAGCCATAAACAGCTTGCGGGTGGAGAATGTTATCTTTCTCGCAAATATCCAGCATCCGCTTCATCACCGGGCGAAGCTCCTGGCGCGCCCAGCCCATGAACTCTTCCAGGCTCTTGCCTTGCTTGCGGAAGCCCCATTGGAACTGAAACAGCGAACGCTCATTCAAGAAGGGCACAACGGCTTTGGGTGCTGCCTCAATCACCTTCGCACCCCAGAATGGCGGCGTGAGCGCCGCCTGGTCTGTGTTCAAACGGCGGCGGCGGGCTTGCACCGCCTTCAAATCAACCGGCGCGAAAGCTTTCTCATCCGCCTGACCCAAAGCGCGCTTGGTGTTGCGCGCCTTGCCCGCGCGCTTGGTCTGGATGGCGGCGAGGTAATCATCGAACCCGTTGCCCGTCACCTTGTCCATTAAGTGCAATCCATCGAACGCATCCCGCGCATAGGCGACACGGCCTGAGGCGTAGGAGGCAACGCAATCATCCTCCACATAATTGCGGGTGAGTGCGGCACCGCCCAGCATCACCGGAATCTCCAGTCCCTGGCGGGTCATCTCCTCCAGATTTTCCCGCATTACCACAGTGGATTTTACCAAAAGTCCGGACATGCCTATGGCATGGGCCCGGTGCTCTTTCGCGGCCGTTACCATCTCCGCCAGCGGCACTTTTATGCCGAGATTGATGACCTTGTAACCGTTATTGGTGAGGATGATGTCGACAAGGTTCTTGCCGATATCATGCACGTCGCCCTTCACGGTGGCGAGCACGATGATACCTTTCTCCTCGCCCTCCACGCGCTCCATCATCGGCTCAAGATACGCCACGGCGGCTTTCATCGTCTCGGCGGATTGCAGCACGAACGGCAATTGCATCTTGCCCGCGCCGAACAGCTCGCCCACCACTTTCATCCCGTCCAGCAGAATATTATTGATGATCTCAAGCGGTTTGTGGGTTTTCAGCGCCTCGTCCAGCTCGTCAGACAGCCCCTTGCGGTCGCCATCCACAATCCGGTCCTTCAAGCGGCCTTCCACGGTCTCGGCGCGTTTCTTCTTGGTAGCATCTACGGCTTTTCTGTCCGCGAAGATTTCCAACAGCTTCTGCAGCGGGTCGTAGCCTTCCTCGCGGCGGTCGAAGATCAGATCCTCGCATACCTTCACCTCCGCCGGGTCGATCATGTGCAGAGGCCGGATTTTGGAGACGTGGACGATGGCGCCTGTCATCCCGGCTTTCACTGCATGGTCCAGGAACACCGAGTTCAGCACCGCCCGCGCGGCAGAGTTGAGGCCGAAGGAGATGTTGGACAGGCCAAGAATAATCTGAATCTCCGGGAATTTCTCCCGGATCATCTTGATGCCTTCCAAGGTCCATTGCCCCAGCTTGCGGTCATCCTCATTGCCGGTGGCGATGGTGAAGGTGAGCGGGTCGATCAGCAAATCCGATTGCGGCAGGCCGTATTTTT
Organism: Rhodospirillales bacterium; assembly: GCA_028866335.1. Next base: position 208 of record JAGWIL010000265.1, on the reverse strand, counting down.
CGCAGGCAAATTCCACCAGCCGCGTGGCGATGCGCAGCTTGTCCGCAGGCTCTTTCGCCATGCCCAATTCATCGATGGTGAGCGCGATGACGGCGGCGCCAAACTTCTTCGCCAGCTTCAGCCGGTCGGTTGCATGGCCTTCGCCATCCTCGAAATTGATCGAGTTGATGATCGGCTTGCCGCCATGCAGCTTCAGCGCCGCTTCAAT
>JAGWIL010000264.1 GCA_028866335.1 Rhodospirillales bacterium | reverse complement strand
TTATGCCAATGTGTATGCGGCCATCGCGATGATTGGCATTCTGGGCCTGGGCACAGATCTTATTCTGGCAGCCTTCGGACGCAAACTCTTTCCTTGGGACAAAGCCGCCACATGAGCGCCAGCATCACCTCTTATCTCGACCAGCCTCCCGAGGTGCAGGCACGCCTTGCCCGGTTGAAGGCGCGAAACGTTATCGTCAGCGTCGAAGGGCTAAACAAACGCTTTGCTTCTGGAAAATCTGAAGTCACCGCGCTTGAATCTCTTTCCTTCAGCACGCATCAGCGTGAATTTCTGTGCGTGATCGGCCCTTCGGGCTGCGGCAAATCTACCCTCGCCCGCATTCTCGCAGGGTTAGAGCCCGCCAGCGGCGGCGTGGTGCGGCTGGATGGAAGGCCCGTGCAAGGCCCAGGGCGCGAGCGCGGCATGGTTTTTCAGGGTTACACGCTGTTTCCATGGCTCAGCGTACGGCGCAACGTCATGTTCGGGCTGCGCATGGCCAATATCAGCAAAGCGGAAGCGCAACGCCAGGCAGATGAATGGCTGGCACTGGTGGGGCTGGAAAAATTCGCCGATGCCTACCCGCATCAACTCTCCGGCGGCATGAAGCAACGCGTGGCGATCATCCGCGCATTGGTAAACCGCCCACGTGTGCTGCTAATGGACGAACCTTTTTCCGCGCTGGATGCACAAACTCGCCAGCGTATGCAGGCTTATCTTCTGGAAATCTGGCGCAAGGTTGATATCACTATCATCTTCATCACCCACGACCTGGATGAAGCGGTGTTTTTGGCTGACCGCATTCTGGTGCTGGATGCGCATCCAGGCCGGTTGCGGGAGATGATCGAGGTTCCGCTGCCCCGCCCGCGCAATGCCGAGCATTTGGCCAGCCCCGCTTTCGCCGCCACCAAAGCGCGGCTGGAAACACTGATCCACGGCGGAACAGCCAACGGAGAGGATGAACCATACCCCGCCGTGCCGCTGCTGACGAATGTTAGCGACGAGGTGGAATAGCCAGAAAAGCCCGCCAGCCGCCATAGGCGGTGATGTCCTCTGCATTTTCCAGCGCATAGGTCTCGCACAGGAAACCAGGATGCACCGAGCCATCCTCTAACGCCACGCGGCCAATACCCATGGGGGCAGGCAGCGCGGCCACAAACTGCCCAAACGCCTCGGCGCTCAGGCCCCAAAGTTCAACGGCAATGCCGCTGCCGGTAAAGCCGGGCATATGAACCAGGCCAGGCTTGGGCGGGGTGGTGGAAAGGGCGTAAAGCTTATAATCCGGCGCGGTTTTGGCCGGCCGGATAAGCCACGCGCCAAACCTTGTCAGCTCATGATTCAGCACCATGCCCGAGAGATGCGCGCCCGCGACGACGAGCGTGACCTCCGCCGCTGGCGCTTCGTAGCTGGTTTGGGGTTGAGCGCGCGTGAGACCCGCTCCAGCGCCCAGCGCCTTATGCAGCGTGTCGGCGTAAGCCGAGAGCGAGGCTTCGGAAAAGGCAGGGCCGATGAAAGTAACACCAAAGGGCATTCCATCCGGCCTGAACCCGGCGGGCAAAGCTATGGCTGCCATGTCGAGCAAATTCACGAAATTGGTGTAAAGGCCGAGTGTGGAATTATGCTTCACCGGTTCGGCCAGCATTTCCTCCACCGTAAACATGGTGGGGGCGGTGGGCAGCAGCAGGGCGTCGCATTTAGCAAGCTCCGCTGTGGTAATCTGGCGCAGGGCCTGAACCTTGTAGATGTCGTCAAACGCATCAGCAGCGGAGAATTTATTGCCGCCTTCGATGATAGCGCGCACAACGGGAAATATATCTTCCGCATGGTGCTGCATAAAAATGCGGGTGGCGGCAGTGCGCTCGGCCACAAAGGCGCCGCCATAGAGCAGAACCGCGATGTCCCTGAAGGGGGCGTAGTCGATCTCTACCAGTTCCCAACCCAGGGAGCGGGCTTTGGCTAGGGCGGCTTCGTACAAGGCGGCGGCTTCAGCGTCCCCGGCGAAATCCTTGTCCTTGGCGGCCAGCACGCCCAGGCGCGGGGTGGCGGGCAAGGCGTGGGTGGCGGGGGCGCGGGAATAGGAATCCGCCTCGTCATAACCCTCCGCCGCGTTTAGCACCGCCATGGCGTCCGCCGCGCAATTGGCGAAGATGGAGATGCAATCGAGGCTTTTGCAGGCGGGGACAACGCCGGTAGCGGAGAGGTGGCCGATGGAGGGTTTCAACCCGATGAGATTGTTGAAGGCGGCGGGTACACGGCCAGAGCCTGCCGTGTCTGTGCCCAAAGAGAAAGCTGCGAGGCCAGCACCAACAGATACGGCTGAACCGGAGGAGGAGCCGCCGGAGACATAAGCCGCGTTGAACACCGAGCGCGGGGCGCCATAGGGCGAGCGAGTACCGTTCAGCCCGGTGGCGAACTGGTCCAAATTGGCTTTACCTATAAGCAATGCCCCTGCCGCGCGCAGCCGGGCGATGGTGGTGGCGTCCTGCTCTGGTATGTAGGCAAAGGCGGGGCAGGCAGCGGTGGTGGGCAGGCCCGCCACGTCGATATTATCTTTGGTGACAAACGGAATGCCATAAAGCGGTTTGCCCGCCGGGCCTTGGGCTTCTAGTTGCGCGGCCTGCGCCAGCAGCGTTTCCTCCGGCACCAGTGAGATGAACACCGCTTTATCCGGATATGCCGCGATGCGTTCCAGCAGGGCTTTCACCAGTTTGGTGGGGGTTAGGCTGCCCCCTGCATAAGCGGAGTGAAGGGCGGAAAACTCAAGCAAGTCGGGGACCATCAGCTCATCTCCGTAATAATCACGCCAAGCCGTTGCCCAGCGCGCACTGTTTGGCCCGGCGTGGTGCTTAAGGATGCGATGCGGCCGGGGGCAGTAGCCTGCACGCGTACTTCCATTTTCATGGATTCGAGGATCATCACCACATCCCCCCGCTGCACCATTGCGCCGGGTTCCGCGAGTATTTGCCAGATGCTTCCCGGTACCGGGGCGGCAATGGCGCGGCTGCCGGGGGGCAGAGGTGTTTCCTCAGGCGCTGGGGCAATATCCGGCTCCTCAAA
>JAGWIL010000263.1 GCA_028866335.1 Rhodospirillales bacterium | reverse complement strand
CTCCTTGGCGTCAACCCGCAGCTGGCGACGCAATACGCGGAAATGGCGACTAAGATGGAAGACATGGCCCCGAAGTTCAAGGCCGACACCATCACCGTCCAGGACGCCACTGGTCACCCGACACAGTTCGCGATCAACGATGCCGGCCAGCAGGTCGCGCTCGGAAGCGCCCCGGTCAAGCTTGAACGCGTGGGGCTCGGCAGCACGAACGTTGCGGTTGATCCGTACACCGGACTCCCCGTGACCGGGAACAAGATCGACGTGTCTCCCGATACCTTGGCGAGCAACGCGAATGCGCGGCAGATCGCGCAGATGAACATCAGGAAGGACTACGCCATCAACGGGCTGAACCCGGATGGCTCGATGCCTGCTGGCCTGGATAGCGTGGTGCAGGGCATCTACGAAGGCCGGATTGCGCCGCCGAGCGGACAAGCCCTGACGCGCCCGATGGGCGAAGTGCTCATGCGCCGATTGACTCAGCTGCATCCCGACTATGACGCGACTCAGTACGCGGGCCGCGAGCAAGCCGTCAAGTCGTTCTCGACCGGAGACTTGGGCAACATGATCCGCTCCAACTCGGTTGCCACGGACCACCTGGGCCAGCTGAGCGGACTTGTTGATCAACTCGGCAATGGACCGATCCAGGCGACGAACTACGTCAAGAACAACGTCGGCAGATGGTTCGGCTCGACGGCCGCGACGAACCTGGATGCCGTCAAGCAAGTGGTGTCGCAGGAAGTGACCAAATCGATCGTCGCGGGCGGCGGCGGACAAGCCGAACGCGAAGCGCTTGCCGAACAACTCAGCCACGCGGCAACGCCCGCGCAATTGAAGGGGGTGATCGAGCAATACCAGGGACTGATGCAAGCGCAGAATCACGGCCTCATGCAGCAGTACCAACTGACGACCGGGAACAAGGACGGCGCGTCCCGCTTCGCCTATCGTTCGGATGCTCCCGCTGCCGCAGCGCACCCGCCTGACATTCAGCAGTTGCTGGACAAGTACAAGGTGCCGAAATGACCGATCCGGCGCTGTATGAGGCACTGAAGGCCGCAGACGCTGCCGGTGACACTGCGGGGGCCGCCAGGATTGCCGCGTATATTCAGGGCCAGTCTCCAGCCGTGACGGCACCTACCGGCAGCTTTGCGGATCAAGCCAAATCGGTCGCCGGGAACGTGGCTGCGGGAGCTATCAACGGTGCCGGTAATATCGGCGCCACGCTGCTGGCTCCCGCAGACTACGCGGCTCGCGCCCTTGGCGTGTCGAATGACTACATTGGCCGATCGGATCGCCGTCAAGCTATCACCGATGGGCTGACGACGCTTGGTCAGCAATTGGGCCTTCCGGTAGACGCGCAGTCTTTGCCCTATAAGGCCGGAAGCTTGGGGGCTGAGCTTGCCGGAACTGCTGGCGTAGGTGGCGCTCTTGGATCGGTCGCAAAATCCATTGGCGCGCCCGCCGCATCAAGCGCCTTGGCGTCTGGAGGCTTTGATCTTGGCGCGCCCGCCGCGCAAACGCTTGCCGGAAAGGCTGCGCAACTGGCCGCGCGAACGGGGGCTGCAGGACTTGTTGGCGGCGTGTCTGCTGGCATGGTTGATCCGAGCCAAGCAGGGACTGGCGCACTGACAGGCGCAGTCCTTCCGGGGTCCGTTCAAGCCTTGGGCGCACTTGGGTCTGGACTGCAAAAGCTCGCCGGGCATACCGCAGCAAACGTGCTTGGCATGTCCACTGGCGCCGGAACTGGCGCGATCTCTCAAGCTTTCCGGGCAGGCCAGAATGGAGACACGTCATTCCTGGCAAACATGCGCGGGCAGGTCCCGGTGACGGACGTTCTGGCAGATGCAAAGCAGGCGCTCGGACAAATGCGCCTCGACAGAGCTGCGGCCTATCGAAACGGGATGGCGCAGGTGTCTGGCGACAAGACTGTGCTCGACATGACGCCGATCCTCAATTCCGTATCTGGCATGCAGGCGATGGGATCGTACAAGGGCCAGGTCATCAACAAGAACGCCGGGCAGACGGTACAGAATCTTGCCGATCAGGTTCAGCATTGGGCGTCCCTGTCGCCTCAGGATTTCCACACTCCCGAAGGGCTGGACGCACTGAAGCAGTCCATCGGAGACATTCGGGACGCGACAGACTTTGGCACTCCTGCACGAAAGGCCGCTGACACCGTATACAACGCAATCAAGTCTCAGATCGTCGCGCAGGCGCCCGTCTACGCCAAGACGATGCAGGGGTATGCGGACGCCTCTCAGCTACTGAGCGAAACCGAGCGCGCATTATCACTTGGCGAAAAGGCTTCCGCCGATACGTCTATGCGCAAGCTGCAGTCCCTGATGCGCAACAACGTAAACACGAACTACGGAAACCGCTTGGACCTTGCTAGCAACCTGCAGTCTCAGGGCGGCCAAAGCATCCTTCCGGCGATCGCGGGGCAGGCACTCAACTCCTGGACGCCTCGCGGAGCAATGGGAGCGGTCGAAGGTGGCGCGGGCTTGATGGGCGCAATCATGAATCCGCACATTCTCGCTGCCGCGCCGTTTGCGAGTCCGCGACTCGTGGGTGAGGGCGCTTACCTAGCTGGCCGCGCATCCCAGGCAGCGCCGGTCATCGCGCAGACAACCAAGCGCCTGCAGTCGCAAGGGCTGCTTGGCCTGCCGCCCGCGTCCCTGGCGACCACCATCCCAAGCCTTTTGGCGATCACGCCTTCCCGGTGAACAGCCCGTAAAGGAACGCGGCGGCGCAGATTACCGCGCCTTTCACCATCAGGAAGTGCACAAATATTTCACCGTCAGACATATCGCATCTCTCCGCGAGGGTAACTCATGGCCGTTCCAGTCCTGATCACTGATCTGTCCGCCACGGCGACGAGCAATTCGCCCGCCGATACGGACGCGATCAGCACCACGCTCCCGCAGTACATCCGGGCGATCGAGTCGATCCTGTACACCCAGGTCAGCCGTGGTGCCGACATTCCGTCTGCGGCAACGCTCACCATACCCGCAGGCGGATCGTTCTTCAACGTAACGGGGACGACCGGGATCACGTCGATCGCGGC
>JAGWIL010000262.1 GCA_028866335.1 Rhodospirillales bacterium | reverse complement strand
ACTGATGGCGGGGCGGTGGCGGAGTATTATGCCTGCCGCGAAGATGTGGCGATGATCGATCTTTCGATGCTGCGCAAGTTCGAAATCACCGGGCCGGATGCGGAAGCGCTGCTGGCCGTGGCGATGACGCGCAATATCCGCAAGCTCGCTGTTGGCCAGGTTGTCTATACGGCCTTGTGTTATGAGAATGGAGGCATGATCGATGACGGCACGGTGATGCGTCTCGGCGCCAATAATTTCCGCTTTATTTGTGGTTCCGATTATTCCGGCACCTGGCTGCGCGCGCAGGCTGCCAAGCGGGGGTTGCGCGTGTTCATCCGCGCTTCCACCGACCAGTTGCATAACCTCTCGTTGCAAGGGCCGCGCTCGCGCGAATTGCTGGCGCCGCTCATTTTTACGCCGCCGACCCAGCCCTCCATCGCCGAGCTGAAATGGTTCCGGTTCACCATCGGCCGGCTTGGCGGGCCGCAGGGTATTCCTTTGGTTATTTCCCGCACCGGTTACACGGGCGAACTTGGTTATGAAATCTGGGTGCATCCCAGCAACGCGGTGACATTGTGGAACGCTCTGGCCGAGGCTGGCGCGCAGCCTATGGGGCTTGAGGCGTTGGACATGCTGCGCATTGAAGCCGGGCTAATTCTCGCGGGCCATGAATTTTCAGACGAGACCGATCCGTTTGAAGCAGGAATCGGCTTTGCGGTGGCTGATCGGGAAGAGGATTTCATTGGCCGGGATGCGCTGCGCCGGCGCGCCGCCAACCCCTTGCGTAAGCTGGTCGGGCTGCTGATTGAGGGGAACGAGCCGGTTCATCATGGCGATTGCGTGCACAACGCGCGCGCGCAAATCGGCGTGGTCACCAGTGCTGTGCGTTCGCCCGTGCTGCACCAATCCATCGCCCTGGCCCGGGTGGATGCCTATTACGCGGAGCTTGGAACGACGCTGGAAATTGGCAAGCTGGACGGCCAGCAGCGGCGCTTGAAAGCCCAGGTTGTCCGCTTTCCGCATTATGACCCTGATAAATCCAGAGTCCGGGCGTGAAGCCTGTGTGGCAACCGGTTGCAAACTTTGCGTTGACAGGGTAATTTCTCTTAAATTATCTTCAATTCTTAAGAAGAATTTTTTGGACAAGAATTTCTTAGACTATCACTTGGCGGCGGGCCGAGCTGAAGATTTTCAGAAAAGCTCGCCCCCCCGCCGCGCATGATTTTGGGTCATTTTTAGACAAAAAGGTTCACGCATGACACGTTCCTGGCGCAACGCCATTCTCGCTTCTCGCCACCGCGCCCTTGGCTCAAATGTTGAAGACTGGAACGGCATGCCCACAGCCTGGAGCTATGCGCATGATGTGCAGGAGGACCATGTTACCATCCGCACCAAGGCGGGGTTGATGGATGTATCCGGGCTGAAGAAAATACATCTGCATGGGCCGCATGCCTCTGGTGTGCTGGATTATCTCACCACCCGGGATGTATCAAAAATCACGCCGGGCAAATCCGCCTATGCCTGCTTTCTGAACGAGGCCGGGAAGTTCATCGATGACGGTATTCTCTACCGCACCGGGCCGAATAGCTGGTTCGTGGTGCATGGCTCTGGTGCGGCGCACCAGGCGCTGGCTCAGGCTTGCTATGGCCGCAACGTGACGATGTTGTTTGACGACGATCTGCTCGACCTCTCCCTGCAAGGCCCGCTGGCGGTTGATTATTTGGCCAGGCACGTGCCAGGCATCCGTGATCTCAAATATTTTGGTCATATGGGCGCAACATTGTTTGGCAAGCCGGTGATGATCTCCCGCACCGGCTATACCGGCGAGCGTGGCTATGAGATTTTCTGCAAGGCGGAGGATGCGGGCGTCATCTGGGATACTATCCTGGAGGAAGGCAAGGAGATGGGCATTACCCCTTGCGCTTTCACAGCACTCGATTTGCTGCGCACGGAAAGTTATCTGCTGTTCTACCCCTATGATAATTCCGAAATGTATCCGTTCGAGACTGAAGGCCCCGGCGATACGCTGTGGGAGCTGGGGCTGGATTTCACCGTTAGCCCTGGCAAATCCGGTTTCCGCGGTGCTGAAGAGCATTACCGGCTGAAGGGTAAAGAGCGGTTCAAGATTTTTGGCCTGTTGCTGGAGAGCGATAAAGCCGCCGCGCCGGGCGATCTCGTAGAGGCCGGTGGCAAGAAGGTGGGCGTTGTGACCTGCCCGATGATCTCGACCCTCACCGGCAAATCCATGGCCATCGCGCGGCTGGATGTGCCCGTGGCGGTGCACGGCACCAAGCTGCTTGTGGGCGGTGTGCCGGCGATTGCCCATGCGCTGCCTTTTGACGACCCGAAGAAGGCCAAGCGCACGGCGGTGGGTTGATGAATAAAAGCCGTCCGGTTTATGCGCCGTTCAAGCTGGACCCGTCGGGCCTCACGCATCTTGTTGTCACCAGCCTGGCAGCGCCCCCGCCAGAGCTTGGACATGATTTGAGCGCGATGGAAATCTGGGCCGTGGCCCATGCCGGGCCCGGAATGCCGGCGCCAGCGGCAGGGCTTCTGCGCCCGTTCCGCTCCTGCACGGAATTGCTGGCGCAGCTCGAACACAGGCTGGCACGGGGCGCGATCGGGCTGCGGCTTTATGCCATCGGCTCGGAAGCCTTCATCTGGGACGCCGCCAACATCGCCACCGTCGCCGGTTTGGGCCATGGGGAGGTTTTCCTGCATCAAGCGGGGCCGAAGCTCAGGCGCGTCTATTGCACCCATTGCCGCACGATGATCGAGGATGTAGCCGTGAACCTGGTGCCTTGCCGGGTCTGTGAAGCACATCTTTCAGTGCGCGACCATTTCTCGCGCCGCCTGGCGGCGTTCATGGGGGTGAAGGTGGATGCGGAGGTGCCAGGTGAAATACCGGCGCCGGAGGAATTTACCACATGAAATTGGCCATTACCGCCATAGAGAGCTTATCACCGGGGTTGAAGCGTTTCACCTTTGCCGGGCAGGCATTGCCTTGGGCGGGGCCGGGCTCGCATCTGGTGTTGGAAATTCCAGACGGCGAGCGCCCGCGGAAAAATGCCTATTCGCTGATTGCGGCACCCGATGG
>JAGWIL010000261.1 GCA_028866335.1 Rhodospirillales bacterium | reverse complement strand
GGGGCGTGGGCGTAGCTCTGGCGGCGGCCATTGCCGGTGGCGCGCATGTTCATCAGCCTTGCATTCTGCCGGTCCTGAATAAAACCGGTGAGAATACCGTCCTCGATCATCACGGTGCGGGAGGTGGGTGTGCCCTCATCGTCGATGGTGAGCGAGCCGCGGCGGTTGGGGATGGTGCCGTCATCCACCACCGTCACCCCTTTCGACGCAATGCGGCTGCCGAGCAGCCCCGCGAAGGCGCTGGTTTGCTTGCGGTTGAAATCACCCTCCAGGCCATGCCCAATCGCTTCGTGCAGCAGAATGCCCGGCCAGCCGGAGCCGAGCACCACAGGCATTTCGCCTGCCGGGGCCGCCACGGCGCGCAAATTCACCTCCGCCTGGCGGATCGCCTCGCGCACCGCGTTCTGCCAGAAATCTGGGGCAATATAAGCGCCGTAGCCGGAGCGCCCGCCCGCCCCATGGCTGCCGGATTCGCGCTTGCCGTTTTCCTCCAGCACCACGGAAACATTAATCCGCACCAACGGGCGGATATCCGCGACGCGGGCGCCGCCAGCGCGGATGATCTCGATCACCTGCCATTCCCCGGCGATGCTGGCCATCACCTGCACCACACGGGAATCTGCCGCGCGGGCAAAATCGTCGATCTGCTTGAGCAGCGCGGCACGGTCCGCAAACGGGGCTTCGCCCAGCGGGTTCACGCCTTCGTAAAGCGGCGCGCTGGCCGGGGCGGGATCGCCTGCCGAAACGCTCTGCTCCATGGCCTTGGCGGCCCGGATGGTCTCCGCCGCCCGGGCCAAAGCGGGGGCTGAGAGGTCTCCGGCATGGGCGTAATAAGCCGCCTCGCCCAACACGGCGCGCAGGCCAAAGCCCCTTCGCGTATCAAAACTGGCGGCGCGGATGCGGCCATCATCCAGCGAGATGGATTCCGATTCCCGGTATTCGAGGAACAGTTCGCCGTCATCGGTGCCGTCCAAAGCTGTGGCGATATGCTTGCGCGCAGCGTCAATATCCAACCCCTTTGGGCCGTGGAACAGCTCGTCTGCCTTGTTCAGCGCGTCACTCATCTCTCTTCTCCTATGCCGCCGGGGCGAAGGCTCTGGCGGGGGCCGCCACCGCGCCGCGCAACCCATGGCGGGCACCAATAGCGGCGGCAAACAGCAACACGGCATTCAGCTCATGCACAAAGCCGAGCTCATTATTTCCCATTACAAGTGTCGCCATGCCGAGCACATATTGCAACGCCACCAGCACAGCCAGCAGCAGAAATAAATCCCGCGTGGCGGGCGGCAGCCTCATCCGCAGGCCCATCACGGCAGTGGTTATCGCCGTTAACGCGGTGATGGTAGCCAGCAGACGGTGGCAGAACTGCACCGTACCCTTGTTGGTGATGAAATTCATCCAGACCGGGCTTTGGCTGAACATGTCCGGCGGCAGCCAGGAGCCATCCATGGTCGGGAAGGTGTTGAACACCTTCAACGCGCCAGAGGTGGCAACCAGCGCCCCGAAGCCCATGGTGAGCCAGACCAACCCCACCGTGGCAGTGGTGAGGCTGCGCAGCGTAACGCCCCCCTCAATCCGTACCGGCTCTGGGGCGCGTAAGCTCAGGCCGGTCCAAAGCAAGGCCGCGAAAATCAGCATGGCGGAGAGCAGATGCGGCGCCGCCCATTCCGGCGGCGGGGAGAGCACGCCGGGATACATGCCGGTCTGCACCATATACCAGCCATAAGTCGCCTGCCCCGCGCCCAGCAGAAAAATGCAGCCGAGCCAGAGGGCCAGCTTGCGCTGGATGCGGCCTTTCAGCAGAAATACCGCAAAGGGGACCAGGAACGCGCAGGCTATCAACCTGCCCCAAAGGCGGTCCAGAAACATCGGCCAGAACAGGGCCTTATACTGCGCCATGTTGATCGGGTGAGCCTGATACTGCGCGGTGCGCTGGAACAGCCCGTAAAGCTGGTTCCAGTCCGCCGTGCTCATCGGCGGGATAAAGCCAGTTACCGGCCGCCAGATCTGGATGGAAAAGCTGGCACCGATGGTACGCGCATGGCCGCCGCCCACCACCATGCCAAACACCATGGCGGCCAGCAGCAGCAACCAGTTTCCAACGGCACGGTCTTCACGCATTAGCGAGTAGCACCTCGCAGCCGGTGGATAATCAACAGCATCGCGGCCATTAGCGCCACCGCGTTCATCTGGTGCGCCACGCCAAGGTCAATCTTGGCCGAAACCAGCGCGGTAACCCCTAGCAGGAATTGCAATATCACCAGCCCGCCCGCGAGCAAGGCGGTATCGCGCACCGGCGGCGGAGCCTCATTGCGCAGCGCGCGTACAGTGATGGCGATAATCGCCAGCGCCGCCAGCACCGCCAGGGTCTGGTGGTCGAAAATTACCGTGGCGGGATTGCTGAGAAACCCGGCGGGCCAACCAGTGGGCGGCTGCCCGGTGCCGATATTCTTGGCCATGGAAAAATCCGCGATACCATGAATGCCCGAGACGATGGTGCCACCCAGCATCGCCAGCAGCAGCACCGCGAAGGAACCGATGCTATGGCCACGCAACCCCTTTAAGCCCGCATAACGCGCGGGTTCAGGTGCGGTGACGGTAAAGGCCGTCCATAACACCGCGCTGAACAGGAACATCGCGCCGAAAAAATGCAGCGACAGCCAGAAGGGGGCAACGGCGGTGGAATCAGGGTCGAACCCCGAGGAGACCATGAGCCAACCGATAAACCCTTGCAGCCCGCCTAGCAGAAACAACAGCACCAGCCAGGGCACCAATCGTTTTTCAACACGCCCGGTAAGCGCAAAGATAACCAATGGCACCAGCAGCACCACACCCATCAGCCGCCCCCAGAGGCGGTGGAAATATTCCGGCCAGAAAAGCTGCTGAAAGCCGTGCAACCCCATGCCGGGATGCAAAATCTGATATTGCGGAATGGTTTTATACAGCGCGAAAAGCCTGTTCCAGGCATCCTGGTTCAGCGGCGGCAGCACACCGATAATCGGCTCCCATTTCATGATCGAAAGCCCGGAACCGGAATCGCGCGTATAGCCGCCAATACCGACCATCACCCAGATCATGAAGGC
>JAGWIL010000260.1 GCA_028866335.1 Rhodospirillales bacterium | reverse complement strand
ACGCGCTCCTCGCGTGGGGTCAGGCTGGAGAGCACCCGCGTCGCCGCCTCGCGCAAATTCGCCTGCACGGCGGCATCCAGCGGAATAATCGCCGCCTTATCCTCGATGAAATCACCCAGATGGCTGTCCTCCTCGTCGCCAATCGGCGTTTCAAGGGAGATCGGCTCCTTGGCGATCTTCAGTACTTTCCGCACTTTCTCCAGCGGCATGCCAAGTTTCTCGGCCAGCTCCTCTGGCGTCGGCTCCCGGCCGATCTCGTGCAGCATCTGGCGGGAGGTCCGCACCAGCTTGTTGATCGTCTCGATCATATGCACCGGGATACGGATGGTCCGCGCCTGATCGGCGATGGAACGCGTAATCGCCTGGCGGATCCACCAAGTGGCGTAGGTGCTGAACTTATACCCACGGCGATACTCGAACTTATCCACCGCCTTCATCAGGCCAATATTGCCTTCCTGGATCAGATCCAGGAACTGCAACCCGCGATTGGTGTATTTCTTTGCAATCGAGATCACCAGCCGCAGATTGGCCTCGATCATTTCCTTCTTCGCCCGAGTGCTGTCGCGCTCGCCGCGCGAAACCGTGGTGTACACCCGGCGGAATTCCTCAATCGGCAATCCGGCCTCATTGGCCACCTTGCCAATCTGCGACCGCAGCTCGCCAGCCTGGCCCTCGTGCTTTTTGGCAAATTCCTTCCAGCCCTTGCCCGGCAGCCCCGCCACATATTGCACCCAGCCGGGGTCCATCTCGCGGCCCCGGTAATGCTGCAAAAACTCGTCGCGGCTCACCTTGGTGTTCTCGGCCAGGCGCAAAAGCTGGCCTTCCAGCCCATTCAGCCGCTGGTTCAGCACCTTTAGCTGCGCCACCAGCTCCTCGATACGGTTATTATGCAACCGCACCTGCTCAACCTTGGCCACCAGCTCATCGCGCAGCTTTTCATAAGCCTTTTCGGAGCGCGAATTCACGTCGCCGCCAGACGTCAGGTTATCGATGCGCTTGGTCTGCATCTTCGAGAGCTTGTCGTAGAGCTTCTCGATCTCGTCGAAATTCTGGAAAATCTCGGGCTTCAGCTTTTCTTCCAGGGCAGAGAGGGACATGCCCGCACCCTCGCCATCCTCGTCATCCTCCATCTCCTCGGAGGCATCAAAGCTGGTCTCGCCAGGCTCAGACCCCGCCTGCATGGCTTCCAGGTCGATCACGTCGCGCAAAAGCACCCTGCCATTATTCAGCGCCTCGTGCCAGGCGATGATGGCGCGGAAGGTGAGCGGGCTTTCGCAAAGCCCGCGGATCATCATGTCCCGCCCAGCCTCTATGCGCTTGGCGATGGCAATTTCACCCTCGCGCGAGAGCAGCTCCACCGTGCCCATCTCACGCAGATACATCCGCACCGGGTCGTCTGTGCGGCTTACGGAAGCCTCGGAGATGTTCCCCGCCTGCTCCTCATCATCCGCCTCTTCCTTGGGCGCGGCGGCAGCTTCGGCTTCCTCGCTTTCCTCGGATTCCACCACCTGGATGCCCATTTCATTGAGCATCGCCATGATGTCTTCGATCTGCTCGGAGCTATTCTGCTCCGCCGGCAGAACCGCGTTCAGCTCATCAAAGGTGATATATCCGCGCTCTTTGCCCTTTGCTATCAGCCGCTTAACAGCGGCGGATTGCGTGTCCAGCACATTGGCATCGGCCTCGGCCTCGGGGGCGGCGGTTTCCGTGGTGGCGGTCGGCTTGGTGGCCATGGTCAGGTAAAGTCTCCGGTCTAAGCGGCTCGTATATTTTACAAGTCAATAACTAGGCAACATGTGCGCCCGATTCGAGTCAGATTTCTTCAAGCCCGGCGGCACCTGAGCGCGCACGGGCCAAAAGCTCGTTATAGCGCATCAACCGGTCGCAGGCGGCGCGGTCATCAGGGTTGGTGAGCCAAAGCGCCTGGGCCTCGTCACGCTGCGCCCGCAACATGTCGATGCTGAAATCCATCAATTCGTACAAACTCCACCAGTTCCGCGCGGCTTCCGCCGGGCTCGCATCCGGCGCCAGGCGGAATTCCGCCTGAACCTGCTGTTGCAGTGCACGAGCCTGGCCGCCCAGGCCGAGGTTGTCGAGATGGGAGAACAGGGAGGACGTGTCAAGGGTTTTAGCCTGCGAAACGAAATCATGCAGCGCCTCGCGCAGCGGTTCCTCCGCCGCCGGAAGCCGTACATGGGAATAAGCTTCCTCCACATCCGGGATCAACGCCGGAAACGCCAGCAAAACCGCCAGCATCAGCCGGGCGCGGCGGAGCTGTGCGGCCTCGGCATCCGGGGTCATGCGCGGCGGAATGGGCACAGGCGGAGGTGCTGGAACAAAACGGCCTTGTGAATTCTTAACCCATTGGCTGCGGCCTGGCTTCGCCCGGCCCGCTTTATCGTTTGGGTTATATTGGTTTTTCAGCAGGTTATAATATTCAGTGGATAGCACTTTATTGGGGATGCTGTTCGCCGCCGCGGCCAGCCTCTCCCAAAACCGCGCCCTGCCTTCAGGTGTCGAAACATCCTGCCCCAACTTCAACATGTCGAACAAAACCGCAGAAAGCGGCTTGGCCTTGGCCAGTTCCGCCTCAAACGCAACCCGGCCGCCACGTTTGATCAGGCTGTCCGGGTCGTCCTGGGGTGGCAGCCGCAGCAGCTTCAGCGATTTCTCAGGCGTTAATTGTGTCAGCGCCAGTTCGGCGGTTTTCAACGCCGCGCGCTGGCCCGCCGCGTCGCCATCAAAACAGATCACCGGCTCTGGCGTCAGCTTCCAGATTTCCTCCAGATGCTCTTCGGTCAGCGCGGTGCCGAGCGGCGCCACCGCGCCGCCAAACCCAGCCTGGGAGAGGGCGATAACATCCGTATACCCCTCGACGATGACCATGGCGGCACCCTTGCGCACCGCCTCCCGCGCCAGATTCAGCCCGTAGAGTGAGCGGCGTTTGGAAAACAAAGCCGTCTCCGGCCCGTTTACGTATTTCGGCTGGCCATCCCCCATAATCCGCCCGCCAAAGGAGATAAGCGCCCCGCGCCTGTCCCGGATGGGAAACATCACCCGGCTGAAAAACATATCCGTGGGGCCG
>JAGWIL010000259.1 GCA_028866335.1 Rhodospirillales bacterium | reverse complement strand
TTGTCCAGCGCCTCAGCCTGCGGAACTGTGCGCGGAAAGCCATCCAGGATGAAGCCATTCGCGCAATCCGGCCGCTTGATACGCTCGCCGATCATGCGGATCAGGATATCATCAGAGACCAGTTTTCCGGCATCCATGACGCTTTTCGCCTCAAGCCCGATCGGGCTGCCAGCCTTTACCTCCGCCCGGAGCATGTCGCCGGTGGAGATTTGTGCCACGCCATAACGAGTCTCCAGCAGTTTGGACTGCGTGCCCTTCCCCGCGCCCGGAGGCCCAAGCAAAATCAACTCCACGGCGTCTCTCTCCTTATTTACGAGCTTTACCGCGCCCTTTGCGAAGCAGCCCTTGGTATTGGTGTGCGAGCAGATGGGAATAGATCTGCGTCATCGTGTCCATGGTAACGGAGACAATAATCAGAAGGGAGGTGCCGCCGAAATAAAATGGCAGGGCGTAATGGCTCATCGCATAATCTGGGATCAAGCACACCACGACGAGGTAAAAGGCACCGATGGCGGTGAGGCGGGTAAGCACCGTGTCGAAATACCTGGCGGTGTTTGAGCCAGGCCGGATGCCCGGAATAAACGCACCGTTTTTCTTCAAATTCTCCGAAGTTTCTTCCGGGTTGAAGGAAATTGCCGCCCAGACGAAGGAAAATCCGATAATCAAACCCGCAAATAGCAGATAGTAAAGTGGTTGCCCCCGGGCGATGAAATGCGCCGCGGTTTGCAGCCAACCAGGCCCACCGGCGGAAAAGCCGATGAGCGTCGCCGGGATAACCAGCAGTGAGGACGCGAAAATCGGCGGCATCACGCCTGAGGCATTCACCTTCAGCGGCATGTAATTCGCCTCGCCGCCGAATACCTTCTGGCCCATCTGGCGCTTGGGGTGCTGCACCAGAATACGGCGCTGCGCGCGCTCCATGAACACCACGAAGCCAATGATGAGCAGCGCCACAATGAAGATGATAATGATGAAAAACGTGGAGAGCGCGCCGGTTGAGCCTAGCTCCAGAATATTAGCGACAGCCACAGGCATGTTGGCGACGATACCGGCGAAAATGATAAGGCTGGAGCCGTTGCCGATGCCGCGTGAGGTGATTTGCTCACCCAGCCACATTACAAACACCGTGCCGCCGACGAGTGTGACCACCGCCGTGAAAATGAAGAAAAACCCAGGGTCGATAACCGCCGCACCCGCCGCGCCATGCACACGCTCAAGGCTTACGGCGATACCGTAAGCCTGCGCCGTGGCAATAAGAACGGTGAGGTAGCGGGTATATTGGGTGATCCTCTGGCGGCCGGAATCGCCTTCTTTCTTTATCGCTTCAAGTGCTGGAATCGTTGAGCTCATCAACTGAATGATGATGGAGGCGCTGATATAAGGCAGGATGTTCAAGGCGAAGATCGTCATGCGCCCCAAGGCGCCGCCAGTGAACATGTTGAACATGCCCAAAAGGCCAGAGCCGTTCTGCGTCATCAGTTGGGCCATCACCGCGCCATCAATACCCGGCACCGGAATGTAGGTGCCCAGGCGGAAGATGATCAACGCGCCCAAAGTAAAGAGGATGCGTTTGTGAAGGCCCGTGGCCTTGCTGAACCCGCTCAGGTTCATGCCGGCGGCCATCTGTTCTGCGGCGGAAGCCATGTCCTATCCCTTATTCCATAAAAAACGGCGCTTGCCGGTGCGTCACACAACTGGCAAGCGCCGATCCATCAGCGCCAATTTGCCGGTTTTCCCGGCTGAGGCAAGCCAAATTAAGCGGTGGCTTCTTCTACCTTGCCGCCCAGCGTGGTTACTTTGCCGCCAGCCTGCTCGACAGCCGCAACAGCAGCCGCGGAAGCGCCGGAAACTTCAAGGGTAACAGCCTTAGAGATGGAACCACGCGCCAGCAGGCGCACGCCATCAGCCTTGTTCAGCCGTACCACGCCAGCATACGCCAGCATGGCTTCGGTGATCGTCTCACCGGCGCTCAGCTTGCCGGACTCGAGTGCTGCTTCCAGCGCATCCAGGTTAAGCGGTGCAAACACCTTGCGGTTGATATTATTGAAGCCGCGCTTGGGCAGACGGCGATAGATCGGGAGCTGACCGCCCTCGAACCCGTTAAGGGAAACACCCTCACGTGCCTTCTGGCCCTTTACACCCTTACCGGAGGTCTTGCCCTTGCCAGAGCCGATACCACGGCCAAGACGCTTGGACTTGAGACGGGCGCCGGGATTGTCCCGGATTTCGTTCAGTTTCATCGTTGCAATTCCTTAGGGCTCAGCCCAGCTCTTCGACCTTGAGCAGGTGTTTGACCTTATTCACCATGCCCAGCACTTCCGGGGTGGCGTTCCGTTCCACAGCCTTGCCGATCTTGTTAAGACCAAGACCAATCAGGGTTGCCTGCTGGCCGGGCTTACGGCCATTACCGGAACTAACCTGCGTGATGCGGATTTTTTTATCAGACATCAGCATTCTCCACCTGCTTCTCCGGCACGCCGAACAGCTCAGCGACTTTCTTGCCGCGGCGATTGGCGACCTGGCGAGGGCTGGTTGCTCCCTGCAACGCGGCGAAGGTTGCCTTCACCATGTTATGCGGGTTGCGGCTGCCGAGAGACTTGGCCACTACGTCGGCAATGCCCAAGGTTTCGAACACGGCGCGCAACGGGCCGCCAGCAATGATGCCCGTACCAGCCGGAGCGGCGCGAACCACAACTTCACCCGCGCCAAAAACGCCGCGCGCATCGTGGTGCAGGGTCCGGCCTTCCTTCATAGGAACGCGGATCATGGATTTCTTGGCGCGCTCTGTCGCCTTGCGGATCGCCTCGGGTACTTCACGGGCTTTGCCCGCACCGTAGCCAACGCGGCCCTTCTGGTCGCCCACCACCACCAATGCGGCGAAGGCAAACCGGCGGCCACCTTTTACCACTTTGGCAACGCGGTTAATCGTTACCAGTTTGTCGATAAATTCATCACCGCCATCGCGATCGCGGTCATTATTGCGATCCCGGTCCCGGCGCTGGCCGCCTTCACGTGCTTCACGTGCCATGTGCAAACCCTCTTAGAAGTCGAGGCCGCCCTCGCGGGCCGCCTCTGCCAGGGCTTTCACCCGGCCATGATAGAGATAGGAACCGCGGTCGAA
>JAGWIL010000258.1 GCA_028866335.1 Rhodospirillales bacterium | reverse complement strand
TCCGCGACATTAAAGAGCAGCCCGTTTACATGGGCGACATGCCGCTGATGACCGATAACGGCACCTTCGTGGTGAACGGCACCGAGCGGGTGATCGTCTCGCAGATGCACCGTTCACCTGGCGTGTTCTTCGACCATGACCGTGGCAAGACCCATTCCTCGGGCAAATATCTCTTTACCGCCCGCGTCATCCCGTATCGCGGTTCCTGGCTCGATTTTGAATTCGATGCCAAAGACCTGATCTATGTGCGTATCGACCGCAAGCGCAAGCTGCCGGTGACCACGTTGATGTACGCGCTGCCCTCCGCCGCGACGGAAGCGTTGATCGAAGCGCGCGCCGCCAAGGGCGAGACGGTTGAGATTGGCGAAATCAAAGGCATGGATTCCGAGGAAATTCTGAATTTCTTCTACGGAAAGGTCGTGTTCGCCTCCAAAAAGGGCCAGTGGGCCCGTCCGTTCGAGGCCGATGCCTTCCGTAACCTCAAGCTCATCGAAGATCTGGTGGATGCCGAGACCGGCGAGGTTGTTGCCAAGGTCGAGGACAAGCTGACCGCGCGCACTGTGCGTAAGATCGCGGAGAAGACCAAAAACGTGCTCGTCTCGCGCGCGGATCTGATCGGCCGTTTCCTGGGCGAGGACATCTTCGATCCCAACACCGGCGAGATTTTCGGCGAGGCGGGCGAGGAAGTGACCGAGCAGAAGCTGGCGGCGCTGGAAGAGCGCGGCATAGACGAGCTGCCAACTCTGGCCATTGACCAGCAGAACGGCCCGTGGATTCGCAACACCCTGGCGGTGGACAAGAACGGCAACCGCGAGGATGCGCTGATCGACATCTACCGTGTCATGCGCCCGGGTGAGCCGCCGACCTCCGAGACCGCCGAAGCTCTGTTCAAGGGCCTGTTCTTTGATGGCGACCGCTATGATCTCTCGGCCGTTGGCCGCGTGAAGATGAATATGCGCTTAGGCATCGACGTGGCGGACACCGTGCGGACGCTCCGCAAAGACGATATCCTGCGCACCATCAAGATCATGAACGAGCTGAAAGACGGCCGTGGTGCAATCGACGATATCGACAATCTCGGCAATCGCCGCGTGCGTTCTGTCGGCGAGCTGATGGAGAACCAGTATCGCGTTGGCTTGCTGCGCATGGAGCGCGCAATCCGCGAACGTATGGGTTCAGTCGATATCGACAGCGTGATGCCGCACGACCTTATCAATGCCAAGCCGGCGGCGGCGGCGGTGCGCGAGTTCTTCGGCTCCAGCCAGCTTTCGCAGTTCATGGACCAGACCAACCCGCTTTCCGAGGTAACGCATAAGCGCCGCCTTTCCGCTCTCGGGCCAGGTGGTCTCACCCGCGAGCGCGCCGGGTTTGAGGTGCGCGACGTGCACCCGACCCATTATGGCCGTATCTGCCCGATTGAGACGCCGGAAGGTCCGAATATCGGCCTTATCAACAGCCTCGCCACCTATGCCAAGGTGAACAAATACGGCTTCATCGAAACCCCGTACCAGTTGGTGCAGGATGGCGTGGTGCAGCCGGAGTTCAAATACCTCTCCGCCATGGAAGAGGAGCGGCTGGTGGTGGCCCAGGCTGATGCTCATAAGGGCGAGGACGGGGTTTTGCGGGACGATCTCGTTTCCGTTCGCCGCAATGGCGACTTCTTGATGGTCAAGCCTGAAAACGTGACCGCCATCGACGTTTCGCCGAAGCAGCTCGTCTCCGTCGCCGCCGCGTTGATCCCGTTCCTGGAGAACGACGACGCCAACCGCGCGCTGATGGGCTCCAACATGCAGCGCCAGGCGGTGCCGCTCATCCGTTCCGACGCGCCGATTGTGGGCACCGGCATGGAAGCCGCCGTGGCCCGCGATTCCGGCGCCACCATCGTGGCACGTCGCCCTGGTATCATCGACCAGATTGACGGTGCGCGTATCGTTGTGCGCGCCACCGCCGAGGATGGCAGCACCGCAGGCGTCGATATCTACCGTCTGCGCAAATATATGCGCTCCAACCAGAGCACCTGCATCAACCAGCGGCCTCTGGTAAAAGTCGGTGACAGAGTTGCCTCCGGCGACATCATCGCCGACGGCCCGTCCACGGAGCTGGGCGAGCTGGCGCTGGGCCGCAACGCGCTGTGCGCCTTCATGCCTTGGAACGGCTATAACTTTGAAGACTCCATCCTGATCTCCGAGCGGATCGCCAAGGATGACGTCTTCACCTCGATCCATATCGAGGAGTTCGAGGTGATGGCCCGCGACACCAAGCTCGGCCAGGAAGAAATCACCCGCGACATCCCGAATGTGGGTGAGGAAGCGCTGCGCAACCTCGACGAAGCTGGCATCGTTTACATCGGCGCTGAGGTGAACCCAGGCGACATTCTGGTCGGCAAGGTCACGCCAAAAGGCGAAAGCCCGATGACGCCGGAAGAGAAGCTGCTGCGCGCCATCTTCGGTGAAAAAGCCTCCGATGTGCGTGATACATCCCTGCGTCTGCCGCCCGGCACCTCCGGCACTATCGTTGATGTGCGGGTGTTCAACCGCCGTGGCGTGGATAAGGACGAGCGCGCCTTGGCAATTGAGCGTGCCGAGGTTGAGCGCCTGGCCAAGGACCGTGATGACGAGAAGGCCATTCAGGAGCGCGCCTTCCTGAACCGTCTGCGCGAAGCGTTGATTGGTCAGGCGGCGGGGTCTGGTTTCAAGGGCATCAAGGCTGGCACGGAGATCAATGCCGAGGTTTTGGCTGAGCATCCGCGTGGCGCCTGGCGCAACATCGTTGTGCAGGACGATGCGGTGATGGCGAATATCGAGCTAATGAAGCGCGAGTTCGACGCTGCCGTGAAGAAGCTGCAAGACCGTTTCGAAAGCAAGGTCGAGAAGCTGCAGCGCGGCGACGAGCTGCTGCCCGGCGTGATGAAGATGGTCAAGGTGTTCGTGGCGGTGAAGCGCAAGCTGCAACCGGGCGACAAGATGGCCGGCCGCCATGGCAATAAGGGTGTCGTCTCCCGCGTTGTGCCGGTGGAGGATATGCCGTTCCTGGAGGATGGCACCCCGGTCGACCTCGTGTTGAACCAGCTGGGTGTGCCTTCACGCATGAACGTGGGGCAGATCCTGGAAGTGCATCTGGGCTGGGCCTG
>JAGWIL010000257.1 GCA_028866335.1 Rhodospirillales bacterium | reverse complement strand
TTAACTAGCTTATCTAGATGGTGAGGGAGGCCATGCTTAGCTACTTGGGCTCTAACATCTTCATCAGGATCATTCACTAGCTTATCTAGATGGTGAGAGAGGCCATAAGTAGCTACTTGTCTTCTAACCCACCAATGAGGATCATTCACTAGCTTATCTAGATGGTGAGAGTGGCCATGATTAGCTACTTCCCGTCTAACCCAATCATGAGAATCATTTACTAGCTTGTCTAGATGTTTCATGTGACCATGTTTAGCTACTTCTCTTCTAACATACCAATCAGGATCATTAACTAGCTTATCAAGATGTTGAGGGTGACCGATTGAGGCTAGAGCAACTCTTTGTTTTACATTTAAAGGTTCCATATTAATCTCTTAGCGAAAAGGTCGAATTTTTCTAAATGTTTTAATTGGCTTTGCAGGTCTAAATACTTTTGGTCTAGTAGTTGTAACTAAATGGGGTTTAACGTAAGACATTTTAACCTGACCTAACTTATTTCTAGTTGGTCGGTATGAGCTTCGTCTGATTGATGTCTTCATTTATTTAACTCTTTCAATTTATCTTTACTCATAATTAGATACAACCTGAAGATTTACGAAATATTTATCTAATTTGCTATTATAAGAGTGACCTAGTACTTTAAAAGTTGTGCCTTTTGGTAATAGTAACTCATGCTCTTTAGTGTAATCCTTAAATTTAAACTCGGGTTCAGTAGCAAACCTATTACAAAGAACAGGTAAATATGCTCCTTCGTCTCTACTTGTCAAGAATATTCTTGCTTGATAATTCTTTCCATCATTAAAATCATCAGCTATCTCACTGATAAAGGTAGTGGAAACAAATCCTTTATCCTTATAAACCTTTCCAGTTTTTAAATTACTATAGCTTTTCTTTGTTATTCCTCTATAAACAACAGTAGGGTATCCTAATTTAAATTTAGGAGCTTTTTGAATACTCTTTATTATCTTTTTAACTTCGGGCTTTATTCTTTCGGTTATAGATCCTTTAAGCAGTCTTCCAGTCCTAAGTAATGAATTTATATTAGAACTAGTATTCATGTATAGATTTATATTTTCTCTATCTTCAGAATTTAAATCTCTTCGATGTGTCTGAACTTCTTTTATTCTAGTAAAATTATTTTTTTATAACACTAGTATTTATAAAGGCCAATTCTGAAGAATTAATATTTGTATTATTTTTGGTAGGCATTTTTCGTAGTTTATTCTGATAATATATGTCTTTCATTAGGTCAGCCAAGCCATATATGGCATATTTGACGCTGAAGAATATGCCGGAGAGGCGACGCTGCTACACTCGAAGCCAAGTGTGTCTATGCAATTGTAATAAGCTAACTTGCCATTTACGATATTGTATTTAGGCTTGCCGTGAGTAACATGCTCACATCCACCTTTAGACAACAAAGAAGAGCAAACAGAGCAAGAGAAGTCAGCAGCATGAGCTCCCATGGAGTAGCAGTTCCTCTTATTCGCCAAAATATCATTAACGAGCATAGGATCTTTTGTCCTATCCCAAGCTATCAGCTTAACAACCTTCCAGATATTTCCACTAGTATTCTCAATAGGTCTCATCATGCATTCTACAATGACACCTTTAGACTGCCACGGATCATCGTTTGCGTGTTCTTTGTAGGCTGACTTTCCAATCCAAGTTTTATACATAGGGGCACCGCCATCAATGCACCACGCAGTTAACTCTGTATAAGGAAAAGCCTGACCATTTCTGTTGGGCAAATCAGAAGGCATTGAAATAACAGGAGTTAGAATATAGTCTTTAATATCTTTACTGATATTCAACTTTTCTGCTGCAATAGGTAACCAGAACTTTGCATTGTCAGTTAGATCTCTAGCTGCATCTAAAAGACTAGTGTTGCCACTGGCTGAAATTAATCTCTTACCTTGATTTGGCGCGTCAAAGATTTCAAAACCTTGAGGTCCAACAGCATCACAGGTAATGGAGTAGGGTCTATTTTGCATTTTTCAATTCCTTTAATCTTCTCTTAGCAACACTTCTAACATTAGAATTAGGATCATTCACTAGCTTATCTAGGTGGTGAGGGTGACCATGCTCAGCTACTTCCCATCTAACATACCGATTAGGATCATTCACTAGCTTATCTAGATGGTGAGGGTGACCATGACTAGCTACTGTTTTTCTAAGAGTCCAATGAGGATCATTCACTAGCTTGTTTAGATGTTGAGGGTGACCATGCTTAGCAACTTCGTACCTAACAAGTACGTTTGGATCATTCACTAGCTTGTCTAGATGTTTAGGGTGACCATGAATGGCTACTTGAGATCTAACATCTCTATCGGGATCATTCACTAGTTTATCTAAATGCTTTAGGTGGTCATGCTGAGCTACTTGGTATCTAACCCAATCATGAGAATCATTTACTAGCTTGTCTAGATGATGAGGGTGGCCTTGTATAGCTACTTGTTCTCTAACCCCTGGACTTTTATCATCAACTAATGCATCCAGATGTTTAGGATGCCCTATGGAGGCTAATGCAAGCTTTTGATTTGTAGTTAGATTTTTCATGAGAATTTTCTTGTATGGTTGCTATTTACTCTTGATAGTTCTTTTTCAATGTTAGGATTCCATTCACCTCTAGTCTGTATGCTTTCATCACCTTCTTTACCGCCGTGATAGGTTGTAACAACTGGCTTGAACAACACATGACCGTTAGGATGCTTTTTGGCGTGAACAGCTACATGATCAATATCTAACATAAAGTGGTGGATAGTGTTGTCAGGATTTTCTGCATGTGAATGATTTTCTACAGCTTCCTCACCACTAAATTTAACTCTAGAATTCTCTAGAGCTTTTCTAATATGATCAGCTCTGTGCTTCAATAGTAATTTATTGGTTACTTCAGGTTTGTCATGATACTCTGTAGGTAAAACATTCATGTATTTATCTCGCTCCCCTTTGGCCGATACAAGCCATTGTATCTTATCTTTCAGAGTCATTTTTCAATTCCTTTAATCTTTTCTTGGCTTGATCTCTAACATCTTCACTTGGATCCTTGACTAGTTTATCTAAATGCTTCATGTGACCATGACTAGCTACATGCCATCTAACATCTTCATCAGGGTCGTTAACTAGCTTGTCTAGA
>JAGWIL010000256.1 GCA_028866335.1 Rhodospirillales bacterium | reverse complement strand
AGACGGACGACCCCGCCGGGCTTCATGGGAATCTGGTAGGGCTGGGGCTGGCGGCAAAGCCCGGGCAGGGCGTATATCTGCCGCTGAAGCACCACACCACGCTGGATGCCACGCCGCAGATTGCCTGGGCCGATGCGGTTGCGGAACTCAATGCGCTGTTCGCGGATGTTTCGGTGCTGAAGATTTTCCACGACGCGAAATTCGGGCTGGAGGCGATTGCCCGCGCCGGGTTGGGGCCGGTTGCCCCGCTGGACGATGTGATGCTGATTTCTTACGCGCAGGATGCGGGGAATTTCGCGCATGACCTCGCCACACTGGCGCGGGTGCATCTCTCCCACGCCGTGAAAACGCCGGATGATGTCACCGGCTCCGGCCGGGCGCGGTTGAACTTCGCGCAAGCGCCGGTGGAAAAAGCCGCCGAGCTGGGCGGCGAGGCTGCGGATGCGGCGTTGCGGCTCTGGGGGCAGTTGAAGCCTGCTCTGCGCGTGCATAAATCCCTGGCGCTATACGAGCTGCTTGAGAAAAAGCTCATCCCCGTGCTGGCGGAGATGGAAGCCACCGGTGTGCTGGTGGATAAGGCCGATCTCTCCGCCATGTCTGTCGAGTTCGAGCGGCGGATGGGTGAGTTCGAAGTACAGATTCACGAGATTGCAGGCCATCCCTTCAATGTCGGCAGCCCGAAGCAATTGGGCGAGGTGCTATTTGAAGAGATGAAGCTGCCGGGCGGCAAGAAAGGCAAGAACGGCGCATGGGGCACCGATAGCTCCGTGCTGGAAGGTTTGGCGGAGCAAGGCAACGACATCGCGGCGCGGGTGACGGATTGGCGCCAGCTTTCCAAGCTGAAATCCACCTATGCGGATGCGCTGGTCGGGCAGATTGATGCGCGCACGGGGCGGGTGCATACGAATTTCCAGATGGCGGCGACGACGACCGGGCGCATTTCCTCCACCGACCCGAATTTGCAGAATATTCCTATAAGAACGGAAGAAGGCGCGCGCATCCGCCACGCTTTTATCGCCGCTCCCGAGCATAGCCTTATCTCGGCGGATTATTCGCAGATTGAGCTGCGGCTGCTGGCGCATGTGGCGGATATTCCGGCGCTCAAGGAGAGTTTTGAAATGGGTGAGGACATCCATGCCCGCACCGCATCGGAAGTATTTGGCGTGCCGATGGCGGAGATGGATGGCGCGACGAGGCGCCGCGCGAAGGCGATCAATTTCGGGATCATCTACGGGATTTCTGCCTTTGGCCTGGCGCGGCAGCTTGGCATTTCCGCCGGCGAGGCGCGGACCTATATCGACGCCTATTTCAAACGCTACCCGGAAATCCGCGCCTATATGGACAGCACGAAGGAGCAGGCCCGCACGGATGGATTCGTGATTACCCCGTTCGGGCGGCGCTGCTGGGTGCCGCGCATCAAGGATAAAATTCCGGCGCTGCGGGCTTATGCAGAGCGGCAGGCGATCAACGCGCCGCTGCAAGGCGGGGCTGCGGATATTATTAAACGTGCGATGGTAAAATTACCGAAGGCGTTAAAAGAAGCCGGGCTTTCAACGAAGCTTTTGCTGCAGGTGCATGATGAATTGTTGTTCGAGGCGCCGGACGGTGAGGCGGAGAAAGCGGCTTCGCTGGCGCAGGAGGTGATGCAGAACGCGGCTACCTTGTCAGTTCCGCTGGTGGTGGAGACGGGGATTGGGAAGAATTGGGGGAAGGCGCATTGATGAAGCTCTTCAAATATTCGAAGAGCTATAATTATATTCTGCAATCTAAGCCAGGGAGCATCTTTTCTATGCTTCTTGTTGTTGTGTTGTGGGCTTGGACGCTTTTTGGTATTCCCATAATTGGCCCATTTATGTATTTTTTAGCACTGTTCTTTCTTTTTTGTTGTGTTGTTCTTATCTGGATTAATGTGTTTGCGGTTTTTTTGAGAGACCGATGTGGGCCGTATGAGTTTCTCGTATTAATGCTTGCTGGTGTACAGTTTGTTTTGTTATACGCTGAAATCTATAAAGCTGCCGGACTGGACGACTTAAATAATAAAGCAGAAATTGTTCACGATGGCTTCTCTGGTTTAGTGTTTTCATTGGCTTCGCTGACTACTCTTAGCTTTGGGGATTATGGCCCTTCGGGGAGATTTACAGAGATGTTGGCGTATTCAGAAGTTTTCTTAGGGTACTTTTTTCTGGCTTTGACCGTTACTATATTACCTATGATATTTAAAAATCGCTTGAAATAGCGATAATTTTCAAATCGGCAACGCCCCTTCCTTCATCCGCTCCATCGCAAACCGGCTCGACACATTCCGCAGCGGCACCATTTCAATCAGCTTGCGGTAGAACGAATCATAGGCGGCGATGTCCGGCACCACCACGTGCAGCAAATAATCTACATCCCCGCTCATCCGCCACGCGCCCACAATCTCTGGTGTGCTTTTAACCGCTTCGTGAAACTTACCCAGCCAGGCGGCTGAGTGGTCGTTGGTTTCCACCGAAACGAACACCGAGACCGGCAGGCCCAGCCTGTCAGCGTCCAGCACCGCGACGCGGGCTTTGATGATGCCGGTTTCCTCCATGCGCTTGATGCGCTTCCAGCACGGTGTCGCCGTCAGCCCCACTTTATCCGCGATCTCGTTCAGCGAGAGCGAGGCGTCGGCCGCCAGCAGGCGCAGGATGGAACGGTCGATCTGGTCCAGCTCGGTCATGGTTTGGAAAGCTCTTTCGAGAAATATGTCAAACGGGGGTTGCGGTGAAAGCACTTGCGGTACCGGAAAAATCGAAGTAGAGGCCTCCTCGGGTCACGCCTCCCCACCGGGGCGCTTTTCTTCTGTAAGGGAGATGTTTTATGGCAGATTTTTCTCCGGCCGCCAAGCCTGCGCTGCGTCCGCAAAACCCCAATTTCTCTTCCGGCCCTTGCACCAAGCGCCCCGGCTTCACGCTTAAGGCCCTTGAGGGCGCGCTGCTTGGCCGGTCGCACCGCGCGAAAGAGCCGAAGGCGCGCATCGCCGAGGTTATTTCCCTCTCCAAATCCATCCTCGGCATGCCGGAAGGCTGGCGCCTGGGCGTGCTGCCCGCTTCGGATACCGGGGCGGTGGAAACGGCTTTGTGGTCTTTGCTCGGCCCCCGCCCGGTGGACGTGCTGACCCATGA
>JAGWIL010000255.1 GCA_028866335.1 Rhodospirillales bacterium | reverse complement strand
AGGTTGATGCGGTGGTCCGTCACCCGGCCTTGCGGAAAGTTATACGTGCGGATGCGCTCGGAGCGGTCTCCCGTGCCCACCTGGCCCTTGCGGTCGGCTGCACGGGTGGCGTTCACGCTTGCGCGTTGCTGGTCGTAAATGCGGGAGCGTAGAATTTTCATCGCCTTTGAACGGTTCTTGTGCTGGCTGCGCTCCTCCTGCATCGCCACCACGGTGCCGGTGGGGATATGGGTGATGCGCACGGCCGACTCGGTCTTGTTCACATGCTGCCCGCCAGCGCCCGAGGCGCGGTACACATCGATACGCAGATCGCTTTCGTTAATGTCCACATCCACCTCTTCGGCTTCCGGCAGTACGGCGACGGTGATTGTGGATGTATGGATACGCCCTTGCGTTTCCGTGGAGGGCACGCGCTGCACACGGTGCACGCCCGACTCGAATTTCAGCTTGGCGAAGACGGATTTGCCGGTAATTTCGGCCATCGCGTTCTTCACGCCACCCAGCTCGTTCTCCTCGTAATCCATCACCTCAAACCGCCAGCCCTGCAAAGCGGAATATTTCTGGTAGGCGGAAAATAATTCAGCCGCAAACAGCCCGGCCTCATCCCCGCCGGCAGCAGGACGGATTTCCAGTATACCAGAGCGGTCATCCGCTTCATCCTTCGGCAAAAGTGCCAGGCGCACGGCCATTTCCAGCTCAGGCACTTGCAGTTTCAACTCCTGCAACTCGGCCTCGGCCAGTTCCTTCATGTCCGGGTCAGCCAGCAGCGCCTCGGCTTCCTTTGCCTGCTTTTCCGCGTCACGCAGCGCGATGACTTTTTCCTCAACGGGCGTGAGTTCGGAGAGCTCCTTGGAAGCTTTCACAAACTCCTCGCCGGAGAGCGCGCCGGAGAGCATAAAGCGCAACTCCTCGGCTCTGGCCATAATGCGGTCGAGTTTATTTTCGAGGCTGGAACTCATGCGCGGAGGCGTTCCACCAGCGTTTCTGCCGTCACGTCTTCCTGAGTGCCGTCGGCCAGATCTTTCAGCTTAAGGTCACTACCCACCAGCACGGCAAAGGCGGCGTCGGATTTGTTGGCGCGCTCCAGCCGTTTCTTGGCATTGCCGGAATAACCGATCTCGGCGGCGATGTTGTTGGTGCGCAGCAGGTTAAGAATGTTCAGCGCCTCAATTTCCGCCTCCGCGACCATCGGAATCACCGCCACCGGCAATGCCGCCACGGCCGGCGGCGCGATCAGCATGGAAAGGCGCTCAATGCCGGCCCCCCAGCCAATGCCAGGCACGTTTGGGCCACCCATTTGCTCCACCAGCCCATCATAACGCCCGCCCGCCATCACCGTGCCCTGCGCGCCTAAAGCGGTGGTCACGAATTCAAAGGCCGTGTGGTTGTAGTAATCCAGCCCGCGCACGATGCGGGGGTTTTCCTCAAACGGCACTCCAAAGGCGTTCAGGGTGGATTTCAAGGCGTTATAGAAGGCAGCAGCCTCTTCCGTGAGATGCGCATAGATCAGCGGGGCGTTTTCAACCAGCGCCTTGTCGCCCTCATCCTTAGAATCCAGAATGCGCAGCGGGTTTTTCTCCAGCCGCAGCTTACTGTCCTCCGAAAGCTGCGCGGCGTGGGCGGAGAAATAGGCCACCAAAGCGGCGCGGTAATTATCCCGGCTCTGCGCATCGCCCAGCGTGTTGATGTTGAGCACGACATCCTTGGCGATGCCAAGCTCGTTCAAAATGCGCCAGCCGGCGGAAATCACCTCCGCATCCGCCACCGCTGAGGCAGCGCCCAGCAACTCCAACCCAATCTGGTGAAATTGCCGGTAGCGGCCTTTTTGCGGGCGCTCGTAACGGAACATCGGCCCGGCATAGAAAACTTTCTGTGGCAGGGTTTGCGTCAGGCCGCCGGTGATGAGCGCGCGGCAAACCCCCGCAGTGCCTTCCGGGCGCAGCGTAATGGAATCCCCGCCGCGATCATCGAAAGTATACATCTCCTTCGTCACCACGTCCGAGGTCTCGCCCAGCGTGCGGGAGAATACGCGCGTATCCTCAAAAATCGGTGTCTGCCATTCGGAGAACCCGTACAAGGCCGTCACGCGCCGCGCGGTTTCCACCACGTGGAAATGCCGGGCCGCATCTTCGCCGATCAGGTCCCGCGTACCGCGCACGGGCTGCAACTGGTTTGCCATTTCGTCCTACTCTCAAACAAAAACCGGGGCCCAAACCTGCCCCGGAGAACTCTCATTTCAAATGGGGCGCTATTCAGCGGCGAGTTTGGCGGCCGCCTTTTCGGCTTCCACCTGCGCCGCCTTCTTCTCCACCAGCTCAACCAGGTGTTCCACCATTTCTTCATCGGAAATCGTGTGGTCAGTTTTCCCGGAGGCGTAGATCATGTGCCGCCCGCCGCCACCGCCGGTAAGGCCAAGGTCAGTCATCAGTGCCTCGCCGGGGCCATTCACCACGCAGCCGATAATGGAGAGCGTCACCGGCGTTTCTATATGCGCTAGGCGTTCTTCCAGCGTCTCTACCGTTTTAATAACGTTGAAACCCTGGCGCGCACAGGAGGGGCAGGAGATGATACGAACGCCGCGATGGCGGATGCCCAGAGATTTTAAAATATCCCAGCCCACCAGAACTTCTTCCTCCGGTTCAGCGGAGAGAGAGACACGTACCGTGTCGCCAATGCCAGCCCACAGCAGTGAGCCTAAGCCGATGGAGGATTTCACCGTGCCTGTGCGTTTGCCGCCAGCTTCCGTAATGCCGATATGCAGCGGATGGTCGCATTGCTCAGCCAATTGTTGATAGGCCGCCACGGCCATGAACACGTCTGATGCTTTCACGGAAATCTTGAATTCGTGGAAATCATGATCCTGGAGAATCTTCGCGTGTTCCAGGGCGGATTCCACCAACGCATCCGGGTTAGGCTCGCCGTATTTCTCTAGAAGGTGCTTCTCCAGGCTGCCAGCGTTCACGCCAATGCGCATGGAGCAATTATTGTCCCGCGCGGCCTTAATTACCTCGCGTACACGCTCAGGGCTGCCGATATTGCCAGGGTTGATGCGCAGGCAAGCGGCACCGGCCTCGGCCGCCTCAATCCCCCGGCGGTAATGGAAATGAATATCCGCCACAATCGGCACATTCACGCGCTTCACAATTTCCTTCAG
>JAGWIL010000254.1 GCA_028866335.1 Rhodospirillales bacterium | reverse complement strand
CTGGCCCAGCGCGCATCGGTCATGGCGTAAATGCCCAGCGTCTTCGTATCCCCGGAATCGACGATGCCGCGCTGCTTGATCTGCTGATAGCCAAATTGCAGCAGCCCGTCGGTCATGTCCGGATTATCCTTCTTGATGGCGGCAAAAGCGGGTTCCGGGTTCTTATAGAGAAAATCATACCAGCCCTGGGCCGAGGCATCTATGAAGCGCTTCACCTCATCCGGGTGCTCCTGCACCATCTTGTCAGATGTCGCCAACAGGCTGGCATAGCCATCGAATCCGGCATCCGGCAGCGCCATCACCACCGGCCATTCGCCGGTTGCTTGATGCACCAGATAAGGCTCGGAGGTTACATAGGCTTCCTGGATATCCGCCTTGTTGGTCAAAAACGGCGTCAGCGAAAATCCGTAGGAGCGCAGTTGTGAATCCGAATAGCCATAACGGGACTTCAGATAAAGCCACCAGCTCGCCCGTGTATCGGTTGAAACCGCGATGGGCTTGCCCTTGATATCCTCAAAACTGTCATTCCCCTGGCCCGGATGCGCGATCAGGCAGTCCGGGTCCTTCTGGAAGCCCGCGGCCACCACCTCATAGGGAATATTCTCTTGCGCGAAGTTGAGTGCGAGAAAGGCGTTGGAGGTGATGTCGAAATCCAGCTTGCCGGCAATCAGAAGCTGGGCGGTGTTCACCTGCGGGCCGCCCTGGTAGATGGTCACATCCAGCCCGGCTTTTTTGTAAAGCCCTTCGGCCATGGCTTCGTAATACCCGCCATATTCAGGCTCGGCCACCCAATCCAGCCCGAAGGTGATCTTGGTGGCGGCAAAGGCGGCGGGGCTAAAAGCAGTGATCGCGGCGGTAGCAGCGAGGGCAACGCGGAGCGAGCGAAACATGCGGGCAACTCCAAACTCTTGAGATTAAGTTCAAGACCTGCGAACCCGGCGGTACAGGCCAGTGCAGGGCCACGAAAGGTGCATTACCATGGGCGAAGCCAGGATCAAGGCGGGAATATGGGTCTCCGCCGCGTTGCGGGTGGGCATGTTGGAGAACAAGCCCGGCGTGGTGGTCCGCAAGGGGGATGCGGATGCCGGTGGCGTGCTGGTGAAGCTGTATGGCCGTGCGGGCTGCGTGGTGCTCAGCCAGTTCCGCGACATGGAGGGGGAGGTGGCCTGGATGCGCGCCACGGGGGCTGAGCCGGTGGATGAACAAACGGCGGACGGCTACATCGCCAGACAAACCCGTTTCGACCCCGATTTGTGGGTGCTGGAATTCGAAGCGCCAGACCATTTGCCGCCGTTTGAGGGGAAGATTGTTTAGAAGGGGCGCTTGGGAGATATGGCCTCAATCAACGGGGTGTGTGTCTCGAAGCCGGGTTTCCGTATTAGACCGGTAAACCAAAATCCCATAACTACATTATCTAACACCACGTTATTCCATAAATTCCCCAACTGCGTTCCACGTGGAACATTTCCGGAACTACCGTCTTACGGACACTCCGCCGTCATAACCTTCATTTTCGCACCCGGCGCCATCACATTCTGCCCCAGCATTATCCCTAACTCTTCCGATACCGCAACAGAATGTTTGAACTGGCACGGCTTCGCCAAATGATCCTCGCTATTGAAAAAATCCCCGCGTGGATAAAGGCTCTTCCCTGGCAAACTCAAGAAGCCCGATCCATAAACCCGCAGCACAGCCTCCCGTGCCGTGTCAGAAATCCGCGCATTGGTAAAATCCACCGGCCAGCCGCCGATCACGATTACACCCTTTGCCCGCTCTTGCGCCACAAACCGCGAAATCAAAACCGTGCCATACCCGCCTTCAATCTCCGCCGCCGAGGGTTCCACCCGCGCCGGGCCGGAAAGCAACGTTTTATCCGCCCCCGCCAGATCATTATCCACCCGGTCCCCCTCCACATCATATTCCGCCGCCAGCATGTGCGCCCCATTGCGAACCCCCAACCTGGCAAGCGGCATTTCCGCAATCGCCTCCAGCCCGTCCGCCAGCGTGCAGCAGAACAACGCCCCCATCGCCCTCCCCGGCGGCAGCGCCAGCAACATCGCGGGCTCATGCCGCAACATCAACGCCCCATCCACCATCGAATCATATTCCGTCCGCGTCATCGCATATTGTTCAAGCTCCATCGGCATATAAACCACATCGCCCGCATGCAGCGCGGGCGCATAGCGGGCGAAAATCTCATCCAGCCCCATCCCCACCGCAATCCCCGCATTCTCGCAGGGCATATGCAGCATCTTCCCCATCACCGCGCAGCTATGCGAATATGGCCCGTTGGGCCCAGCAAGAATCACCAGCTTTGGCGAGGGCAGGGCCGCCAGCCGCGCGTCTTTCTGCGCCATCTCCAACCCCAACGGCTCCAGCGATAACGGCCTCTCCAGCACCAGCCCAAACAGCACCAGATACAGCGCCACCGAAGCCGCCGCGCAAAGCAACAGCCGCCGCATCAAAACTGAAAATACAAAAACGGAATCGCCGCCGGCGCGAAAAACAAAGCCTGCATGCTGAACGCGAAACTCGCAACCAGCGCCACGCTTTTCCGCCTCCGCCCCATGCTGTGCAAATCCGGCAGCCCCAGCGCGATAACCCATCCCAGCGCCAGCAACAGCACCCCTTGCGGCAGGCTCATGCTCCGCGCATCGCCCAGCCAGGGCAACACCGGCACCACATGCCCAAACGGTATCAATTTCGCCAACATCGCAGGCACCGCCAGCCCATTCAGCCCGAACAGCCCGCGATACATCTCAACCGCCGCGCCAAAACCTGGCGCACGGAATGGCACCCAGGCCAGCGTTACGGCCAGCAGCGTAATGGCCCAGGAAACCACGCGTGGAATCCGAAACCCCTTGCACCAGCCATGCACCACCAGAAACACCCCGTGCAGCCCGCCCCACAGCACAAACCGCCACGCCGCCCCATGCCACAGCCCGCCCAGCAGCATCGTCGCCATCAAATTGCGGATGCGCTTGCCCTCGCCATGCCGGTTGCCGCCCAGTGGAATGTAGAGATAATCCCGCAGGAACAGACTCAGCGTGATGTTCCAGCGTCGCCAGAAATCGCTGATGTCGCTGGCCTGGTAAGGCGAACTGAAATTCAGCGGAAAGCTGATGCCGAACATCCGCGCCAGGCCAATCGCCATGTCCGAATAGCC
>JAGWIL010000253.1 GCA_028866335.1 Rhodospirillales bacterium | reverse complement strand
GGCTCCGGCTACGGCTCCGGCTACGGCTACGGCTCCGGCGACGGCTCCGGCGACGGCTACGGCTCCGGCTACGGCTCCGGCTACGGCTACGGCTCCGGCGACGGCTCCGGCGACGGCTACGGCTCCGGCTACGGCCCCGGCTACGGCTACGGCTCCGGCGACGGCTCCGGCTCCGGCTCCGGATCCGGATCCGGCGACGGCTCCGGATCCGGCGACGGCTCCGGCTGATTAACGCAACGCGCCCAGAAGGGCGCTGGAATTCAACCAAGGGAGCAAGTCATGACCACAGAACGAGAGGCGCTGGAGGCGGCGCGAGAGCGCCTTTATGCGACCGCCGACTATTACGACATGGAGATCGCGGACGCCAAGCGCGTCCACAAACTGCATCGCATCCCGTTCTTTGAAGAAGAACGCGCGAA
Source organism: Rhodospirillales bacterium (assembly GCA_028866335.1). The sequence continues at coordinate 2,765 of JAGWIL010000253.1, read as the reverse complement.
ACACGCTGCCGCCCTCGCCAAGATCAAAGCCGCCCTGGCCGCGCCCGCCATCCCGCAGTACCACACCACTCAGTCACTGGCCGTCGAGCAGGACCGGGCTGCGCGGGAAGCGCCCATCAGCCAGCGCGAAGCCTACCAGCGCGGCTATGCCGAGGGAGCGCGGAGCAGCGTGCCCTCCGGGTGGATCGCGTGCGGCGAGAGGATGCCGGAACTGCACCAACGAGTCGCGATGCTGAACGCTGACGCATGGGAGAACACGCCAGAGGGCCGGCCAGAGCAGAACTTGACGAAAGTCGGGTGCCTAGAGGACGGCGGTTACACGCGCTACTGGTCAGTGTGCGGCGAGCGGGCAATCAGCCTTGAGGCTTTCACCCACTGGATGCCACTGCCGCCGCCGCCAACCCAGGACACGCCGGGAGAGGGATCATGAGCCTAGAAGAACATGTCGTTTTCCGCGATCACTTCGATTTGGAAAATGATGGCAGCGGTTTCGCGTTCCCCTGCTGCGTGTGCCGTCACCGGTGGGGCAGCGACAAGGACGAGCCGTGCAGGACGTGCGATCACAATGCGTGCGCCGCGCCGGGAGAGGGGCAATGAACGAAGCCCTTGCACGCATCCTCTCCCGCGCCTGCGCCATCGGCATGCTGTACCTGCTGGCGCTCTCCGTGGCGGCAGTCTGCGCGGCCCTGGCGGTGTCTGCGGTGCGGGTATGCGCCTGACCGAGAACATCGCATGGGGCCGCATCAAGTCCTCGTGGACGCGCGACCAGTGCCGGGTGCGCAACCTGCTGACACCGAGCCATGCGCACTACCGCGAATGCCGGGCGCAGAACGGGAGGCCGTGCAACTGCGCGGAGTTGCGGATTGCGATGATTGTGGAGGGATGGTGACGCCTACGCTCTTGACGCCCGACGAACTGGCAGACCTGCTGAAGGTCAGCCGGCGACAGCTTCAAAGGCTGATGGGGGAGGGCTTGCCGTTCATCCCGGTCGGAGCCAAGATGGTCCGCTTTAACGCGGCCAGCGTTGCCGCATGGCTTGGAGAGAGAGAGCAATGCCAGTCCGCAAAGACAGCCAGGGACGCTGGCACGCCGAAGTCTGCATCGCGGGACGGCGATTACACCGCCGCCTCCCGCCAGGCTCGGGAAAGGCGGATGCGCAATCGGCAGAAGCAAGACTCCGGCACTCCGTTGAAGTTGGTCCACGCGGAGCCGACCCGCTCCTGACCGACCTGATGGCGCTCTACATCGAGCACGCCAAGACGCTGCGCAGCCCTGACACTGCCGAGCACCACGCAAACCGCATCGGCACCATCATCGAGGGGATGCGCGCCAGTCAGGCCACGGAGGCCGCTGCTGCGATCCTGGATGATCTGGCAGAGGACTATGCGCCCGCCACGATCAATCGCAGCCTAGGCACGCTGAAGAAGGCGCTCCGAATGGCTTTCGAGCGCGGCGACATCGACATTGACCAGGGCGCGCGGATTCGCCGGCTGCCCGAGAACAACGAGCGCGACGTGACCCTGACGATTGCACAGGTGGAGGCGATCGCCGGCCATGCGTCCGAGTCGGTGCGCGCCTGCATCTGGATTGCCATTTACACCGGCATGCGCCGGGGCGAGATCCTGAAACTGCGCCCGGAGGACGTGCAGACGGATGCCCTGGTAGTGCGCAAGGGAAACACCAAGACGCTGCAAACTAGGCTAGTGCCGATCATTGAGCCGCTGCGGCCGTGGCTAGCACATGTGCCGGTGCCATTGACCTACGAGGGACTCAAGACGGGGTGGGGAAGGGCGCGCATCGCGGCGAAGATGCCATGGGCCACATTCCATGACCTGCGCCGGTCATGTGGATCGCTGATGATCCAAGCTGGAGCCGACCTGTACACCGTCAGCAAGGTGCTGGGCCATTCCACGCCCGCTGTGACCGCCAAGCGGTATGCGCATATGCAGATCAGCCAGCAGGCCGAGGCGCTGCGAAAGACCTTCGGGTGATTTACACCAGAATTACACCAGACGTGGTGGGCGGTACTGGGATCGAACCAGTGACCCCTGCCGTGTGAAGGCAGTCGAGGGAGCTGCGTCGTCAGAAACTTGCGAAGAATCAGCGCGCTACATCGGACCGCATCGGCCAGAATCGGCATAATAGGCGGAAATCTTCACCGGGATTACACCGGCTACCTGGAAGTCACCCCAGCGGCTTGTTGGGAGAGTCCAGCCCGCGCAGCTGCCTCGACGCAGCCTTGACCAGCGCATACCGGGCCTGATCCGATGCCGCCCAGCCGATCACGTCGCCAGCCCGGCCACAGCGGCAGCACTGCGCCGTGCCGTCGATCGTGTTGACCAGCAGGAACCGATCCGCGCCGCCGTGCCAGGGGCACCAGCCGACCGCCACCGCGCCGTCGGCAATCTCGATCGCATAGATGGCGCGGTCTGTCATGCGGTCTTGCGCTTGCGCAGGAATGCCACGAAGTCGGCAGCGGCTTCGAGGTCCCAATAGGGCTTCAGCCGTTCGACCGGGACCGGGTGGCTGGGTTGGACGACGAAGGCCACGGCCGGCGCGAATCGGTTCTCGCGGAGGTGGCCTTCGTCGGCGTAGTCGTCCACCACCTTGTAGCCCGACACGCGCGCCAGGTGTGAGGGGAAATCCTCGCCGGGATTGGCGATCAACTGGTAGTGGTCGATATGCCGATGGCCGGCGAGCAAGAGATGATCGCGGAAGCCCCACAGCAGTTCCTTGGCGAGGCCGTGGGTCGGGTTGTACTGCGA
>JAGWIL010000252.1 GCA_028866335.1 Rhodospirillales bacterium | reverse complement strand
AGCTCCAGCCTGCCCGCAAAATCCTTCACCCGCCCATCCTGCACAAGCGCATCCATGAACGCGCCGATGCGTGACGACTTGCCGGGTAGACGTGCCAGAAACACCGGCGCACTGGTGGCCACGGCCTCCGACACCATGGAGACGCTATCCGCTGTGACGATGATGGCATCCGCACAGGCCAGCATCCCGAAATAGGGATTCTCACCGGTGAAATTCCAGATCCAGGCGCCCAGCGGCTCCAAGGCGGCACGCAGAACCGCCACCACCTCGGGTGCTGTGCGGCGAGATGGCGTGATCATCATGCCCGCCCCCTGGCGCATCACGCTGGCAAGCTGTGCTGCCAGGGCTTTTGCCTCCGCTAACTCAAATTTGTATCGCCCGTTGGAGCCCCCCAGCAGCACCGCTACCAAAGGCCGGGGCAAATGCGCGAAACGCGGTGCCCAGATTTCCCTCTCCGCCGCCAGCCGCGCCTGGGTGACGCGATGCAGAGCCGTGCGGGTGATAATCACGTTCGGCCCCTCAATCCCGTCATGCCGCCCGGCCAGAATGGCATCAAACCTTGAGAGCGCCATGCGCGGATGCTGGATGGCCACGGCCCGCACATTTCCGCCCCGCAACGCCGCCGCCACGCGCGCCCCCGCCCCGCCCGCGCCGATAACCACCGGCGGCAAAGGCAGCGCGAACAAGCTTTCATCCACCGCCCAGCGCGGGTTGAACCAGAAATTGGTAGGGATATGCCGCCACAGCGGGCGAAAGCGCAGCGGCTTAAAATCCGGTGCCAATGCGGCGGCTTCCGCCAGCCCCAAAGCCTGGGCCCGCAGCCCCGCGAGATCGGTGCAGATAATTCGCGCTTCAATCATGATGCAGCGGCTTTGCGTCGCGCGGGGTGCGAGGTCAACCCGGCGGATTGCACAGCCCCATGGCTTCGTTAGAGTAGCGCGTATGAGTTCCGGCTTTCCGCCCGCAGCACCCGCCATTGCCCCACAACCGGGGCTGCCGGTGTTTCCGGTGGAAATTGCCGCGCCGGACCTCTCCCCTTATCTCGCGGGCAATATCGGCATTCCCGGTTTCACCTGCCTGGATTCAGGTTTGGCCGGGCCGCATGTGGTGTTGGTTTCGTTAATTCATGGCAATGAATTTTCCGGCGCTATCGCGCTGAAAGCCCTGCTGGATGGCGGGTTTAAACCGTTATGCGGCAAACTAACGCTGGGCTTCGCCAATCTTGCCGCCTTTGCCCGGTTCGATGCCGCCAACCCCATCGCCTCGCGCTTTGTGGAAGAGGACATGAACCGCGTCTGGGATGATTACGCCTTGTTCGGAATGCGCCGATCGGCCGAGCTGGAGCGGGCACGCGAGATCAAACCCATTATCGATTCGGCGGATATTCTGTTGGATCTACATTCGATGCTCTGGCCATCTGACCCCGTGCTGCTTTGCGGCGGCGGCCCGCGCGGGCGGGCCTTGGGCCTCGCCGTGGGCACACCGGCGCTGGTGGTGGCGGATACCGGCCATGCCGGAGGCAAAAGGCTCATCGATTACGGGCGTTTCACCGAAGGTTCGCCCCAGGGTGCGGCCTGCCTGCTGGTTGAAGCCGGGCAGCACTGGCAGCAGCAAGCGGTGGCGCAAAGCCGCGCCACCATCCTCGCCGTGCTGCACAAGGCGGGCATGGTGGCGGGTGTTGCCCCCGCTTCATCTGGAAAATTTGCCGAGGTGGTAAAGCTCATCACCGCCCGCACTAACCGTTTTGGGTTCGTGCGGGAGTTTCGCGGTGGAGACATTATCGCCCAGGCCGGTACGCTCATCGCCCATGATGGCGACGAGGAAATCCGTACGCCGGAGGATAATCTCATCATGGTGATGCCGAGCCTTAAAGTTAGCCACGGCCACACGGCGGTAAGGCTCGCCCGGCTCTGCCCGCGAAGCTCTGGCGCTGAATGAGCATGGATTTGATGCCCCTCTCCCCGCCCGACGCACACGGCACCATACGCGACGACCGGATTACCGCAACCGGCAAGGATGAGATCAACGCCCTCACCGGCCTGCGCGGCGTGGCGGCGGTGCTGGTGGTTATCTATCACATATATCCCTTCGCTGATTTCCCCTGGGGGCTGCGGCAGATCATCTCACGCAGCTATCTCTCGGTAGATGTGTTCTTCGTGCTCAGCGGCTTCGTGATGGCGCTGAATTACGGCAAAATGTTTGAAACCGGATTTTCCGCCCCCGCTTTCGGCACCTTCATGCTCCGCCGCCTGGCGCGGCTCTACCCGCTCTACATCGTGTTTCTGGCGCTGCGAGTGGGCTATTCGCTGCTGGCCTATGGCAGCCTGCACGTGAAGAATTACTGGCTGGCGGTAAACCTGCCGCACCCTGTGGTTTCGCTGCTTGCCAATGCGTTAATGGTCCAGAGCTGGGGCATCGCCGCCGCCATCACCAACCCTACCTGGTCCATCAGCGTGGAATGGGGGGCGTATTTTCTGTTCCCCTTCATTGTGGCGGCCATTCTTTACGGCAGGCCGTGGCGGGCGGTGCTGGCCAGCCTCCTGGCCGTGGCACTGCTGGTGTTGGTAACGCAGCTTACCCAGCATGACGGCACCATCCATAACGGCCCGATGGATGCCTATGATGGCCGCACCGCCGGGCCAATGCTGCGCTGCCTGGGCGGGTTCACGCTGGGGCTGGTGGTTTACCGGCTTTACCTCTGGGCACCAGCGCGGCAGCTGGCGAGCGGCTGGTTCGGGCCGTTTGTCTGCGCTTATCTGCTGGGGGGCATGTTGCTGCACTGGCCAGACCTCGCCCTTTGCGCGGCCTTCCCGCCCCTGGTGTTGGCGCTGGCCTGCAACCAGGGCGCGCTGGGGCGGTTTTTCTCCTGGGGGCCGGTGTTTCAGGCAGGCGTGCTCTCCTACGCCATCTACGTGATCCATAATCCCTGGATCGGGCTGTTCTACTGGGCACGGAGCACATTGCCGCATTTCATGCCGCATTGGCTGGCGGAGACATTCATTGCCTTCGGGCTGGCTGCCTCAATTCTTGGCGCGGCCCTCCTCCTGCATCATTTCGTGGAAGTACCAGGCCGCCGGATCGTGCGCCGCCTGGGCACGCGCCGGACCAAGGCGGCTACCTGAAATTTAACGCAGTAATGCATCCACGAGCGCATTCCAGCTTGCCTCGTCGGGTGCCAGCAACAGCCCGTCGCC
>JAGWIL010000018.1 GCA_028866335.1 Rhodospirillales bacterium | reverse complement strand
CACTGGCTGGGCACATCCGGCGGGGCCATTACCGCCGCGACGATAAAGCAGCCTACATAAGCATAGCGCCGGTATTTTTTGAGCATGGCATGGGAAACGATGCCCACCTTGCCCAACAGCGTCAGCAGCACGGGCAGCTCGAAACTGAGCCCGAAAGCGAAGATCAGTTTCATAACGATATTCAAATAATCCGCCACCTTCGGCAGCAATTCGATATCCACCGAGCCGCCGGATTGCTGGAAGGAGAGAAAGAATTTCCACGCCACGGGGAAGAACACGTAATAAGCCAGCGCCCCGCCCGCGAAGAACAATATCGGCGTGGCAATAAGGAAAGGCAGCAGCGCGCGCTTTTCACGCTTATAGAGGCCCGGCGCCACAAACAGCCATAGCTGCACCGCCACCACGGGAAAGGAGATGAACGCCGCTGCGAAAATCGCGACCTTCACATAGGTGAAAAACGCCTCGTAAAGTGCCGTATAAATAAGTTCCGGCTTATGCCCTTGCGCTTCCAGCGCGTGCGCCAGAGGGGCTGCCAGAAAATCGTAAATTCTTGGCGCGAAATGGTAGCAGACGACGAAACAGACGAGAAACGTAACCGCTGACCAGATCAGCCTGCGGCGCAGCTCCCCCAGATGCTCAAGCAGCGGCATTTCCTTGTCGTTGATCTCATCGTCATCGGCCATGCGCTAAAAACCCCAACGCTTGGTGCCGGGCGGAATAAAAGCCGGAACCGGCGGCTTACGCGCGGCGTCAGGCGGAACAAATGCCGGCGAATCCGGCAGAGCTTCCTGCACCTGGGCCGGTGGTTTGTAGGGCATGGCGGCTACACCGTCATTTACCTCTCTCACCGAGGCGCGCAGCGTCCCGTCAGGGTCCAGCGCGGCCTCAGCGGCATTGCGGAAATCAAAACGCCGGAGCTTGTCGATCTCGCCTTTTACATCGGAGAGATTAGCCTCACGCATCATCTCGTCCACATGACCCTGGAATTCAGCGGCCATGCCCCTGGCTTTTTTAATAAGCCCGGTAACGGTGCGAATGGCGACAGGCAGATCCTTTGGCCCGATGGCAATCAGCGCCACCGCCATAATCAGCCCGATCTCACCCCATGACAATCCAAACATCGCAGGCTTGCTAGCAGGCCATCACGCGGATGGCAAAGACGCGGCAATGCGCGCAAGTGCTGCATCCCGCACCCCCATCTCGCGCAGATGTGTCACGGTATTGTCGAAATATTCCCGGCAGGTGCCAAGGTCTCCCCGGCCGGAGGTAATCAGCGCCGCAGCCTCTTCCGTGGTGAGTTCCTTAATATAACGCGGATGATGAGGGTTGATGACAAAGGTGATCGCGCGCATCCGCTTCTGCCCGGCCTCCAGCTTCACCCAGCGGGCATTATAGGCCCCGCCATACATTTCCCGCTGCCAGATAAGCGCCAGCTCCTGCCGGATTTTCGTGGCCTTTATACGGAAGGCAACACCCCGGCAGGCACCGCCTTTATCCAGCGCCAGCATCAGCCCGGGCGTTTCCGGCGTGCCGCGCCCCATATGCAGTTTAAGGCAAAACCGCCGGTGCCAGCCGCGCAGCAAAGCACAGCTCTGTTCCTCATACTCAAAAGCCGGGTTCCAGATGAGTGAGCCATAGCCGAATACCCATAAATCCTCGCCCGCTGGGTGCTCCTTCATGGTGCGCTCAAACAGCTCCGCCATCTCGGCATCGGTGCGCCAGCGCATGTCAGGGTGCTTCTCTGAATATTCCCGTTGCCGGGCGCGCAGCGTACCGTCCAACAGCGTTTGCCGGGTGATGCGCAATTGGCTCATTCCGGCTCCATAGGCAGTTCTGCCTCCGGCATTGGCGCAAGCGCGGGGCCGGTTGGGTCGATCAGCAGTTCCTCGCGCTTGGGCAGCTCGCGTAGATCGTTCAACCCGAACTGCGCCAGAAACGCAGGTGTCGTGCCCCAAAGCGTTGGGCGGCCTGGGGTTTCCTTGCGGCCCTTGGGCGTTACCAAACCGTTTTCCAGCAGCAAATCCAGCGTGTTCTGCGAAAGTGCTGCGCCGCGAATTTCCTCAATCTCGGTGCGCGTGACGGGCTGGTGATAGGCGATGATGGCAAGGCTCTCCATCGCCACGCGCGGCAGGCGGCGCGGCAGCTCCACCACTTTACGCAGAAACGGGGCAAGGTCTGGCGCCGTACGGAACTGCCAGCCCCCGCCGATGGCGGCAATATTCACCCCGCGCGTTTCATAGGCCAATGTCAGCGCCGCCATCACGGCGTCCACATCGGCATCTTCAGGCAGCAAATTGGCCAGCATTCGTGGCGTAACCGGCTGGGTGGCGGCAAAAATCGCTGCTTCCGCTAAACGCATCGCCGGGGTGAACTCAGCCGTCAAATCCGTCGCCTTCCTTTGTCTGCCGCATCAGAATCGGCCCGAATCTCTCATCCTGCCTTAAATCTAGCCGCCCCGTCTTGGCCATTTCCAGCCCCGCGATAAGGGTTGAGGAGATGGCTGCCCGGCGTGGCGTGCCATCCTCCAGCCCTTCCGGCAAAAATTGCTCCAAACTTGCCCAGTCCGGCAGGGAGCCCAAAAGCCGCCCAACCCGCTGCAAGGCATCCTGCACCGAGAAATACGCCATCGGCTTTGGCCGGTATTGCTGCTTGCCCCCCGCCCGGCGCCGCGCCACAAGATACGCCGAAAGCAGCCCCGCCATTTCCAGCTTCAGGCGGGAGCGGTCGAGCTCCGTCAACTCCTCCGGGACACCACGCTCAAATACATCCCAGCCCCGTTGCGGGCGGGCGCCCATCCATTTCGCGGCCTCACGCATAGCCTGGAGGTCCATTAACCGGGCCTGGAGAATATCCGCCGCAATTTCGGCATCCTCCGGCTCGCCAAGCTGGGGCACTAACAGGCGGGATTTAAGCCAGGTGAGCCAGGCCGCCATCACCAGCCAGTCCGCCGCCAGCTCCAGCCGCACCCGCCTGGCACCCTCTATAACCGCCAGGAATTGCTCAACCAATTGCAGGATGGAGATTTTGGCCAGGTCCACTTTTTGGGTGCGGGCGAGCTCCAGCAACAGGTCCAGCGGACCCTCAAAGCCTTCCAGTTTCAGAACAAGGGCTTCAGTTGTTTCCAATACCATTCCCCGTCAGCACCAGCACAACGCGCTCCGCCGCTGGCAGCACCAACCCCATCACCTCGCGGAATGGGTCGAATTGAATGCCAAATTGCGCCAAGGTGAGCGGCAGCACGAACAACACCAACAACACCGCCGCAATGCCAATTTTCTCCGCCTGGGCCAGCTTTACCGCCATTGGCAGCGGTAGCACGCCCACGGCAATCCGTCCGCCATCCATCGGCGGCAACGGGATAAGGTTGAACAGGCCCAGCACCAGATTGATCTGGATGAAATAAGCCAGGAAATCCACGAACTGGATTGAATGCATCGCGATCGCCGCATGCATGGCAAAGCCGCCCGCCAGCGCCAGAATAAAATTCATTATCGGCCCCGCCACGGCAACAATCGCCATCAACCGCCTGGCATTGCGGTAATTTCCCAGCCGCAAATTAACCGGATTGACCGGAACCGGCTTCGCCCAGCCATAAAGAAACGCCACCCGCCCCAGCGCGAGAAACTGCCCCACCGCCAGCACCAGCGGCACGACGATGCTGCCGGTTCTGTCGATATGCTTCAGTGGATTCAGCGTCAGCCGCCCAGCCCAGCGGGCGGTATAATCGCCCAGCCAATAGGCCACAACGCCATGCGCCAGCTCGTGCATGATGATGGCGGCGGCCAATGCCAGGATAATGAGCAGGAAATGCGGCATGGTTACAGCGCCTCCAGCACGGCGCGGTTGCCTTCAAAATCGCCGGGGCAATAAAGCGCGATGTCACATCCCGCCGCCAAGGCGCGGGTGGCGCGTTGCGCCGGGGTGCCGGAAAGCGCGCCCATGGCCAGATCATCCGAGACCAGAACACCTTTAAAGCCGATGCGCGCGCGGATGAGGTCCCGGATAATAATTTCCGACAAAGTACCTGGATTTACAGAATCATATTGCTCGTAAACCACATGCGCCGTCATTGCCCAAGGCAAGGTTTTATTGGCGATGAACGGCAGCAGATCATCCTCTGTCAGCTCCGGCACGCGTGGCAGGGCAATGTGGGAATCGACCAGCGCCCTGCCATGGCCGGGCAAGTGTTTCATCACCGGCAACACGCCTTCAGCCATTATGCCCCTGGCGATTTCCCCACCCAAACGGCCCACCGTGGCCGCATCGCCAGTAATGGCGCGGTCGCCCACCACATCGGAAGCGCCGGGCACGCGGATATCCAGTACCGGGGCGGCGGTGCTGGTGAATCCAGTCTCGCGCACCATTTCCCCCAGGGCGCGGCCATGCGCAAATGCCTCTTCCGCTGTACGCAAGCTGCCTGCGGGCGGCAGAGCGGGCCAGTGCGGCGGTTTTAGCCGCGCCACACGCCCGCCCTCCTGGTCCACCATTAAAACCGCGCCGGGCGGCAAGATTTCTTTTAAATCAACATTAAGATCAATAAGTTGTTCATGGTTATCAATATTCCGCGCAAACAAAATAACCCCGCGCGGCTGGTGCTCCTGCAAAAGCGCGCGTTCCTGTGCGGTTAACACAAGCCCGGAAATACCTAAAATAGCAGGTTTCAAAACGCCGCCACGGTACAGGCCGCACCCTTGGATGTCAGATCATCACAAAAGCTTTTGGCCGCACCGGCCGAGGCAAAGCCGCCAACCCGCAGCCGCCAAACGCTTTGGCCGTTAACGATAGCCGGGATGATCTCCGGTTGCCGGCCTTTAAGCAGGTCCGGAAATTTCTGTTGCAGCTTTACCCAGACGGCAAGCACGCCGTCCTCATCGTTGGTGGCGGCAAGCTGCACGGCGGTCATGCTTTTCGCAGCAGCGGCGCTGGTGGCAATTGAGCCAGGGCGGGGCGCTTGGGAGGAAGCGGGCACAATGCTCTTGGGCGCGTCTGTTGCCGAAGGCGCGGCGGTGCTGGTCATTTGCGGCTGGGTTTGTACGGCAGGCACCGGCGGATTAAGCCCAGCAGCCTGGTTTAATGCCGCAATATCAGGTGCCTGAGCGGCAGGGGCCAGATGCGGCGTGCCCCCCGCATCCATATCGCCGGACATGATGGGAATATCCGCCCCCGGCACCACCATGCCGCCAGGGTCCGCCGGGACAACACGCAGTGGGATATCGGGCGGGTTGATAACCGGCGGCGGCCCGAACGTATAAGGGTGGATGCCGCTCCAGGCCCAGGCGACGAGGATAACCAACACCGAAACACCGCCAGCCGCCATGGCCATGCGCTTGATCGCGGGGTCCATCCGCTGCCCCTTGGCGCGGTGCGGACGGTACAGGAAATCGTCGTCTTCCTCCTGCAAGCTTTACCTCATTTCCTCAACCGGGTTAACGCCCAGCACGGCAAAACCAGAGCGAAGCACGGTGGCGGTGGCCGCCACAAGCCCAATGCGCGCCTTGGTCTCCTCCGGTTTCTCGTCTTGCAGGAAACGTAAGGCGGTATTCTCCCGCCCTGCATTCCAGAGGGCGTGGAAATCCGAAGCAAGGTCGTACAGAAAAAACGCCACGCGGTGCGGCTCCCGCGCCTCAGCGGCCTGTTCCACCAGGCGGGGCCAGGTGATGAGGCGGCGCAGCAAGGCCATTTCCTCCGGTGCCGTAAGGGTGGAGAAATCCGCCGCCGCTGAAGGTGCCGGGGCAGCGCGCAGCACGGAGCGGCAGCGCGCATGGGCATATTGCACATAGAACACCGGGTTTTCGCGCGTCTGCGCCACAGCGGCGTTGAGGTCGAAATCCATCTGCGCGTCGGCCTTGCGCATCAGGATGAGGAAACGCACCGCATCCGGCCCAACCTCGTCGATCAGGTCTCGCAACTCCACAAAGGTGCCGGCGCGCTTGGACATTTTAACCGGCTCGCCGTCCTTCATCACTTTCACGATCTGGCAGAGCACCACATCTAGCCGCCCGCCGGAAAGCGCCTTCACCGCCGCCTGCATCCGCTTCACATAACCGCCATGGTCCGCACCCAGAACGTCGATGAGGTCCGGGCAACCACGCGCCACCTTGTCTGCGTGGTAGGCGATGTCGTTGGCGAAATAGGTAAAACTGCCATCAGATTTCGCGATGGGGCGGTCCACGTCGTCGCCATATTCGGTGGAGCGGAAAAGCTCTTGCTCGCGGGGCTCCCAATCCTCCGGCGATTTGCCCTTGGGTGGCTCCAATATACCGCGATAGATCAAGCCCTTCCCGCGCAGCACCTGCAAGCCGCGCTCCACACCGCCATTCTCAACCAGCGCGCGTTCGGAGGAAAACACATCGTGCCGCACGCCGAGTGCTGCCAAGTCCTCGCGGATCATCTCTATCATGCGGTTCACCGCGAAATTCCGGAAAATATCGAGCCAGTTGGCTTCCGGGGTTTCGGCGTATTCATCGCCGTATTTCTCGGCCAAAGCCTCGCCGATGGGGATGAGATAAGCCCCGCCATATTGCATTCCGCCGGGCACGGTTTCGATATAGGCTTCCGGCGAGAGCTTCAGCGCCTCAAGATACCGGACGTAAACCGAACGCGCCAAGGCCAGCACCTGCGCCCCGGCATCGTTGATGTAATACTCCTTGGTGACGTCATATCCTGCCTTGGTCAGCAGGTTGGAGAGCGCGTCACCCACCACGGCCCCACGGCAATGGCCGACATGCAGTGGCCCGGTGGGGTTGGCGGAGACATATTCAACATTGATCTTGCGCGCGCGGGACGCACCCCGGCCATAAGCCTCCTGGGCATTCAAGATGACGGGCAGTTGCGCCAGCAGCAAAGCGGGCGAAAGGGTGAGGTTGACGAAGCCAGGCCCCGCCGCCTCGGCCTTGGCTATGCCTGAGCAGGCATTGAGTGCCTCCACCAGCCCGGCAGCCAGCTCACGCGGGTTTTTGCCCGCGGGCTTGGCGGCGATCATCGCGGCGTTGGTCGCCATGTCTCCATGTGCCGCATCCTTGGTGGGGGTAACCTCCACGCGCGCCAGAATTTCCGGCGCCAGGCCGGGGCAAAGCACTTCAAGGGCTGTTAGAACCTCGCCACGCAGGGCGGCGAACAGATTTTCGTCTTGCATCATCTCTCTCAAGCGGGGACCGACGGATCGGTCAAACGGGAAAATTCATCCAAAGCGTAGCGGTCGGTCATGCCAGCCACATAGTCACGCACCGTGGCGGCGGCCTGCGGGGTTTCGCCCTTGCCGGCGCGCTCGCGCCAGTCATCCGGCAGCAGCTCCGGGTTGCGCAGCAACAAGCTGCCCAAAGTGCGCGTTACATTGGCGCATTTATGGTTCATGCGGTTCAGCTTCCAATGCCGATACATACGGGCCATGAGGAAACGCTTCAGCTCGATATTCGCCACCCGGAATTCTTCTGAGAATGCGATAACCGGGGTCGCGGCGGCGCGGATATCCTCAGCGCGTTTGGGGCTGACTGCCGCCAAGCGGCGCCCAGATTCGGCCAGCGCATCATGCACCAGGGAATTTATTACGCTGCGGCTAAGTTCGGCGCGAATGCGGTGGGGTTCATCGGTGAGTTTGCGGGCCTCGCGGACAAGGTCGCCGATGACGGGCAGCGGTAATATATCCTCAAAGCCAAACAGCCCGGCGCGCAGGCCGTCATCCAAATCGTGGGTATTGTAGGCGATATCGTCTGAAAACGCGGCAATCTGCGCCTCGCCGGAGGTCTGGCGGGAAAGATCCAGGCTGGCTTGCGCATTGAACGCGGCGATGGTGGGCGGCGGGTTTTTCAACGGGCCGTTATGCTTGGCCAGCCCTTCCAGGCTCTCCCAGGTGAGGTTGAGGCCATCAAATGCCGCATAACGCTGTTCGAGCTGTGTAACCACACGGAAACTCTGGTCGTTATGGTCGAACCCGCCGAAATCCTTCAGCGCTTCGTCCAGCCCTTTCTCCCCCGCATGGCCAAATGGCGGGTGGCCGAGATCATGCGCCAAAGCCAGGCACTCGGTGAGGTCTTCATCGAACGCCAAAGCGCGGGCGATGGCGCGGGCAATCTGGGCCACTTCCAAGCTATGCGTTAGGCGCGTGCGGTAGAAATCGCCCTCGCGGTTGATGAAAACCTGGGTTTTATATTGCAGCTTACGGAAGGCCGAGCAGTGCACCACGCGGTCGCGATCGCGCTGATAGGGGCTGCGATCATCTGAGCGCGCCTGGTTATGGACGCGCCCGCGCGTTTCCTGCTCCTGTACAGCATAGGGGGCTTTCATCATGAGCAGGGCTTTAGAACAGCGTGGCCTTACCTCCAAGGCCTTGGCACGCTATATATCGCTTATGAACGACGTGATCGCCCCTTTTGCCATCTCAGCTTCCGCCGCCGCCAGGGTGGCAGAGATTCTGGCCGATGAGCCCAGCGCCAAGGCGTTGCGGGTGGAGGTGCTGGCCGGTGGCTGTTCCGGCCTGCAATATAAATTCGACCTGACCGATGCGCTGGCCAATGACGATCTGGTGCTGGAACGCGATGGCGCCACTGTGTTCGTGGACCCCGTAAGCCTGGATTTTCTGAGCGGCGCGGAGCTTGATTTTAGCGACGCGCTGATGGGCGCGCATTTTCTGATTAAGAACCCGAACGCAACGGCCTCCTGCGGCTGTGGCACGTCATTCTCCGTTGATTAAAATCACCACGTGGAACGTGAATTCCGTCCGTACGCGCGAGGCGCATGTGGTGGATTTTTTGGCGCGCGAGCAGCCGGATTTTTTATTGCTGCAAGAGATTAAATGCGAGGCGCACCAATTCCCCGCCATGGCGTTTTCCGCACTGGGTTATGAGGCGGAGATTGTCGGCCAGAAATCTTATAACGGTGTCGCCATTCTGCATAAGGGTGGCGTTAAGGTAACGCATAGGCGCCTGCCCGGCATGAATGAGGAAGATACCCATGCGCGATTCGTGGAAGTGAAAGCGCGGGGCATAAAAATCGGCGGGCTGTATCTGCCCAACGGCAATTCCGGCGGGGATACGGGGTATCAGTACAAGCTGCACTGGATGGCGGCGCTGCGTGAACATGCGGCGGCGATGATGGAGGCGGACGAGGATTTCATTCTGGCGGGGGATTATAATGTTTGCCCGACAGATGCTGATTACGCGCCCCGCGCCCTGCCCGCGAATGATGCGCTGATCCGCCCGGAAACACGCGCGGCGTTTCATGCGCTTTTGCACACCGGGCTAACCGAGGCCGTGCGCGCACTGCACCCGAAAGAGCCGCTCTACACCTTCTGGGATTACCAGGCAGGCGCGTGGGACAGGAATGTGGGCCTACGGATTGACCATGCTCTGCTTAGCCCGCGTTTGGCGGAACGGCTGGTTTCAGTGACTATTCATAAAGACGAACGGGCGAAGACACAGCCGAGCGACCATGTGCCGGTGAGTGTGACGCTGGCGGCTTAAACGTGAAAACTTTCGCCGCAGCCGCAACGACCCTTCTCGTTCGGGTTCTCGAAGGTGAAACCGCTGGTGAGCTTATCCTGGCGGTAATCCATCACCGTACCGATGAGAAATAAGGTCGCCTTACGGTCCACCAGCACTGTGAGGTCCTGGGATTTCACAACTTCATCCGTGGGGCTCGGTTCCTCCACCCAGCTCATCTGGTAAGACATACCAGAGCAGCCCTTGGTGCCAACAGAGATGCGCAGGGTTTTGCCCTTCTCGCCGCCTTCATACAGCTTGCGCAGGCGCGCGGCGGCGGCATCCGTTAGTGTCATCAGCGGCGGGAGTTCACGCTTTTTCGGGGCGGGGGTTTGGGTCACTTCCATTTCGTCACCTCAAAACATGTTCAGCGAGAGACGGGCCTCTTCGCTCATCCGGCTTTGGTCCCATGGCGGGTCCCATACGGTATCAACCTCGATGTCTCCCACGCCATCGATCTGTGCCACGGCGTGCTTCACCATTTCCGGTAATTCCTGCGCCGAGGGGCAGCCTGGGGCAGTGAGGGTCATCTCAACCTTCACATTACCGTTTTCCGCAATCTCAACAGCGTAAATAAGGCCGAGTTCGTAAATATTCACCGGAATTTCCGGGTCGTACACGGTGCAAATGGCGCCAATCACTGCTTCCTCTGAAACGCGGGGCGCGGTTTCACCATCGGGCGTCCAGCTCGTGACCGGCTGCATCTGTTCAGGCTCCTGCACCGGCTCAGCCATTTTCTGTATCTCCGGCGATGGCATTTCCAAGGGCGCTCCAGGGGAGCGTCGCGCACCGAAGCCGGGAAGGATATTGCGCAATGCCTGCAAGCGCATTCAGGTCTCCTAAATCCGGTATTTCCTGCCCGGTTTTCAAAATTTGTTCAAACTTCTCATTCAATATGGCGATCTCACCGGCGGTTTTGCCGGTGGCCGCAATGCACATCAGCTCCGCGCTGGCGGTAAGGATAGCGCAGCCTTGTGCTTCATGCCGCCAGCCTTCCGCGCCGCGGAAAATGCTGATTATGTCTCCGCACATGCGGTTTTCGCTTTGCCCCTCCGCGTTGAACACGGCCGGGCGCCCCGCGTGCTGCGGGTTACGGCTGCGTTCAAGCACAATGGATTGGTAAAGCGCCTCGCTCATGCGAAAATCTTCCGCACCCTCTCAAGCCCGGTAGCCAACGCGTCAATTTCCTCCGGCAGGGTGTAGAGGCCAAAGGTTGCGCGAGCGGTGCTGGAAACACCCAGGCGGCCCATCAGTGGTTCCGCGCAATGGTGCCCGGCGCGCACGGCAATGCCTTGCCGGTCCAGCAGCGTGGCGATGTCATGCGCATGGGCGTCTTTCAT
The DNA here is from genome assembly GCA_028866335.1 of Rhodospirillales bacterium. The sequence goes on along the minus strand of JAGWIL010000018.1, from coordinate 5,412 downwards.
CACGAAGGAAATCACACCGCCGCGGTCCTGCGCGGAACCCAGGATGCGCAGGCCTTCGATCCCACTCAGCGTAGCCAGAGCGTGCTCGGTAAGGTGCTGCTCATGCGCGGCGATGGCATCGAAGCCAATGGCACGGACATAATCGATGGCAGCGCCCAGCCCGATGGTCTCGATGATGGCGGGTGTGCCAGCCTCAAAACGGTGCGGCGGCTTTGCCCAGGTAGATTTTTGATAAGAGACGCTCGTGATCATGTCCCCGCCGCCCATGAAGGGGGGCATCGCTTCCAGAATTTCTGCCTTGGCATAAAGCACGCCAATGCCAGTGGGGCCGTAGAGCTTGTGGCCGGAGAAAACGTAGAAATCAGCGTCGATGGCGCGGACATCGACAGCGCGGTGGACGATGGCCTGGGAGCCATCCAGCAAAATCTTCGCACCATGCGCGTGTGCAAATTTCGCCAGGCGCTCAACCGGCGTGTAGGTGCCCAACACGTTGGACATGTGGGTTATGGCAAGCAGCTTCACCTTGCCATCGGCGAAGACTTCTTCGAGAGAGTTCCAGTCCAGCTCACCGGAATCCGTGATTTTGATGATGCGGAGTTCCGTGCCGTGGGCATCGCGCAGCATCTGCCAGGGTACTAGATTGGCGTGGTGCTCCATTTCGGAAACCGCCACGGCATCGCCGGGTTTCAGCGCACTGCGCCCCCAGGTGTAGGCAATAAGGTTGATGCTCTCAGTGGCGTTGCGGGTGAAGACGATTTCCTCCCGGCTGTCGGCATTCAGCAGTTCCGCCACCTTGTCACGCACATTCTCATACGCGTCAGATGCTTTTTCAGACATGTAATGCAAACCGCGATGGACATTGGCGTATTGCTCCTCCATCACGAAGCGCATGGCCTCGATCACCTGTTTCGGCTTCTGCGCGGAGGCACCCGAATCTAGAAACACGAAGGGCTTGCCGTGCACTTTCTGCGACAGGATGGGAAAATCCTGGCGGATGGCATGAACATCCAGTGGCAGGAGTGTGGTGCTCATTGCCGGCCCCACCACTCTTCCAAAGCCGTCTCGAAAAGATCGCGGGAGGCATCGTGCGTCACCGGTTCCAGGGCTTCTTCAAGGAAGGCGCGGATGAGGATTTGCCGTGCATCCGCCTCAGGGATTCCACGCGAACGCAGATAGAACACCTGCTCCTCGTCCAGCGCGCCGATGGTGGCACCGTGGCTGCATTTCACGTCATCCGCGAAAATTTGCAGCTCTGGCTTAATGTCCATCTCCGCATCCGGCGAAAGCAGAAGCGCCTGGCTCATCTGGTAGCCATCGGTTTTCTGGGCGATCTGGTCAACCTCGATCTTGCCCTGGAACACGCCGCGCGCCCGCCCGGCGAGCACGGATTTCACCGTCTGACGCGAAGGGCAGTTAGGCGCCTTATGGCGGATGATGGTGGTGAAATCTCCATGCTGCGTGCCACCCAGAAGCTGGGCGGCGTTAAGGTGTGCAAGCGCATTCTGGCCCAGCAAATTCGCCTCGATTTCCGTGCGGGAAATTTTGGAACCAAGTGTAAGTGTGAAATGCTCGTAAGCGGCACCACCGGCGATGTCCACATGGATGGTGGTTGTGTTGAAGGCTTCAACACTTTCCTGCTGCAGACGGAAATGCTGGAATGTCGCACCCTCCGCCATCTCAATTTTGAATACCGCGTTCTGCCAATAGGTGCCTTCGCCTTTATCTAGCTCGATCAGCGTAAGCTTTGCCCCCTGCCCCAGCTTCACGCGGTGGCGCGGGTGGAAAGCGAAAGGTGCCGCACCTGAAGCCTGTGATACCAGCAGCAATTCCCCGGCATCCTGCCCGGCGGGGATTTCGATATTGATACCGCCCTTGGCATGTTCAGCATTAATTAACACCATTGGTTGCGCACCCCGCACCGCGAAAGGCGCATAGGGTTTGGCATAGGCAAAGCTGGTGGAAAGTGTGGTGTTTAATGCGCCGTTTAAAAACACCATGCGCGGATAAGGCAAATCCGGTAATTCAGGGGTTGCCGAAACAGCCGGCGGCTCCCCAAAGCTGATGGCGGAAAGCGGGCGCATATCCGTATAGCGCCAGGCTTCCAGCTTGCGGGTGGGCAGAGCATTCATGGTCAGGCGGCTTCCAGCCCGGCATAACCGCTGGCTTCCAGCTCCAGCGCCAAGGAGGCCGGGCCGGAGCGTACGATTTTACCACCCGCCAGAACATGCACCATGTCCGGTACGATATAATCCAGCAGGCGCTGGTAATGGGTTATGATGAGGGCTGAGAATTTCTCATCGCGCAGGGCATTCACGCCTTCCGCCACAATCTTCAGCGCGTCGATATCCAGGCCAGAATCTGTCTCGTCCAAAATGGCCAAATGTGGCTTTAAAATCGCCATTTGCAGCATCTCGTTACGCTTTTTCTCACCGCCGGAGAAGCCAACATTCACGTTGCGCTTCAGGAAATCTTCCTTCATCGCCAATTGCTTCACGGCACCACGAGCGAGCTTCAGGAAAGAAACAGCGTCCAGCTCGTCCTCGCCACGCTTGCGGCGGATGGCGTTCAGCGAGGTACGCAGGAAATTGGCATTGCCAACCCCTGGCAGTTCCACCGGATATTGGAAAGCCAGAAACATGCCCGCGGCGGCTCGGTCTTCCGGGTCCATCTCCAGAATGTTCTCGCCATTAAACAGCACTTCGCCTTCCGTCACCTCATAGCCATCGCGGCCAGAGAGAACGTAAGACAGCGTGGATTTGCCAGCGCCGTTAGGGCCCATGATGGCATGGATTTCACCATCTGGGATGGTGAGTGTCACACCCTTCAGGATTTCCGCATCGCCAATGCGCGCATGTAAATTCTTGATCTCAAGCATCAGCCAACAGAGCCTTCCAAAGAAACAGCGAGTAGTTTTTGTGCCTCGACGGCGAATTCCATCGGCAATTCCTTCAGCACATCCTTACAGAAGCCATTGACGATGAGGCCCACCGAATCTTCCTCAGAAAGACCACGGGAGCGGCAATAGAAAAGTTGGTCCTCGGCAATTTTGGAGGTGGTGGCTTCATGCTCCACCTTGGCCGAGGCATTGCGGTTTTCGATATATGGCACGGTATGCGCGCCGCATTGGTCACCAATGAGCAGCGAATCACATTGCGTGAAGTTACGCGCGCCGGAGGCACCAGGCATAATCTTCACCAGCCCGCGATAGGTGTTGTTGGAACGGCCGGCAGAAATGCCTTTCGAGATGATCGTGCTCGACGTATTCTTGCCGATATGGATCATCTTGGTGCCGGTATCAGCCTGCTGGAAATGGTTGGTGACGGCGACGGAGTAGAATTCTCCCACCGAGCCATCGCCCTGCAAAATGCAGGAGGGGTATTTCCAGGTAATGGCTGAACCAGTTTCAACCTGTGTCCACGAAATTTTGGAATTTTTGCCACGGCAGGCACCGCGCTTGGTGACAAAATTATAGATCCCGCCTTTGCCGTCTGCATCACCAGGATACCAGTTCTGCACGGTGGAATATTTGATCTTCGCTTCGTCCAGCGCCACCAGCTCAACCACGGCGGCGTGAAGCTGGTTCTCATCGCGCATCGGCGCGGTGCAACCTTCAAGATATGAAACCGAAGCGCCTTCCTCGGCGATGATCAGGGTGCGCTCAAACTGCCCGGTATTGCGGGCATTTATGCGGAAATAGGTGGAAAGCTCCATCGGGCAACGCACACCCTTGGGGATGAAGACGAAGCTGCCATCTGAGAACACGGCGGAGTTAAGGGCCGTGAAATAATTATCGCCAACAGGCACCACGGAGCCGAGATATTTGCGCACCAGCTCCGGGTGCTCCCGCACCGCTTCAGAAATCGGCGAGAAAATCACGCCCGCTTTGGCCAGCGTGTCGCGGAAGGTGGTGGCGACGGAAACAGAATCGAACACCGCATCCACCGCGACACCCGCGAGGGCCGCGCGTTCATTCAACGGAATGCCGAGTTTCTCATAGGTTTTCAGAAGCTCCGGATCGACCTCATCGAGCGATTTCGGCTGAGCCTTCGCCGGGGCGGCGTAATAATAAAGGTCATCATAGTCGATCGGCGGATGGTGGATACGCGCCCATTCCGGCTCCTCCATCTTCAGCCAGGCTTCATAGGCCTTCAACCGCCACTCCAGCATCCACTCTGGCTCGCCTTTTTTGGCGGAGATGAGACGCACGATGTCGGTTGAGAGGCCCTTCGGGAAGGCCTCCATCTCGATATCCGTGGTGAACCCGTATTTATATTTCTGGGCCGCCAGTTCATTAATTGTGGCTTCGGTGGTGGTGGACATTATCAGACAACCTCATTGATCGGCTGGGCAGGTATTCGGAAGGCCAACGGCACGGAGGCCGCGGCCATATCAGCCAGGGAAATATGGGAGAGTGCATCGCGGATCGCGTTGTTCACCGGGTTCCACCGCCCGGCGACAGGGCAGAGGGCCTGGCTTTCACACAGGATTCCCGTGCCCTCCACGCAGGAGGTGAGCGCGATGGGACCATCAATGGAGACGATCACCTCGGAGACCGATATTTCAGTTAATGGTTTGCTTAAACGGTAGCCGCCGCGCGCGCCGCGGGTTGAGAGTACCAGGCCATTCCCGGCCAAGGCTTTCAGCACCTTGGCAACCGTTGGCTCCGGCACCCCAATGCCCGCGGCGATGCCGGGCGAGGTTTCAACGCCGTCCGCCATGCCCAGACGCACCAGCGCGGCTACCGCATAATCTGTCAGGCGTGAAAGTTTCAGCATAACGACCCCATTAAACGGACTGATTTAGTCCTGATTGCCAGATGGGGCATCTATCGCGGATCGTCAAGCGCGCGTTACGCAAAGTTGCGATGCGTGTCTAGCCCAGCCGGGCAATAATGTCCGGCAACTCGGCCGGGGCTTTAGCCAAGGCCTCGCCCTGCCCCTCGCCATAGCCCCAGGCGCAGAAAATGCCCGGCAATTTCAACCCGGCGGCGGCATGCATGTCGTTGGCGTGGTCACCCACCATGATGGCGTCTGTCACCTCCAGCTCTGCGAGCACGGCGGCCAGATGGCGCGGGTCTGGCTTGCGGTAGGGCGTGGCATCGCCGCCCACCACCGCGCCGAAAAAGCGGGTAAGGTTCAGTGCATCCAGCACTTCCCGGGTGGCGTGCATGGGCTTGTTGGTGCAGATGCCAAGCGGGCGGCCTTGCGCCTTCAAAGCCTCCAAAGCGGGCAGAATGCCATCGTAAATCACCGTATGGATAACCGGATTTTTTCCGTAAATATCCATGAAATGCGCCAAATGGCGAGGCTGCGCCATGCGGCCGCGCGCGGCGAAAGCGCGTTCTACCAGCACCTTGGCCCCATCGCCGATCATGTTGTGGACTTCCAGCAGGGTGAGCGGGGCGAGGCCGTC